>QHBR01000215.1 GCA_003244015.1 Hyphomicrobiales bacterium
TGGCGCGCGGCTTCGTCTATCTCACCGCCGTGGTCGACTGGTTCAGCCGCAAGGTTTTGTCCTGGCGGGTGTCGATCACGATGGAGGCGGAGTTCTGTATCGAGGCGCTGGAGGAAGCGCTAGCGAAACATGGCACGCCGGATATTTTCAACACCGATCAAGGTAGCCAGTTCACCAGCGCCGAGTTCACCGGCGTGTTGATCAAGAATGGCATCGCCATCAGCATGGACGGCAAAGGCTCATGGCGTGACAATGTCTTTGTCGAGCGGCTTTGGCGGTCGGTCAAATACGAGGAGGTATATCTCAGAGCCTACGACACGGTGCCCGAGGCCAGGGCTTCCATCAGCCGATACCTCAGCTTCTACAACAGCAGAAGACCACATTCGAGCCTTGACCGGCAGACGCCCGATCAGGCCTACTTCACCCCGCTGCCGCACGTCGCGGCGGCTTAACCCTGGCAGGCGCTCCACTTATCAAACCGAGGAAGCTGTTCAGACAAGCGGAGCCAGCGCTATCCGCCGCTATACGACAACTTTCCGGACTATTCCGCCCTATTGTTCGCAACCAGCCCGAGGGCCGCGAGCTGACGATGGCGCGGTGGGGCATGCCTTCGCCCGTCTTTGCGCTGCAGGGCAAGAAGTCCGATTCGGGCGTCACCAATGTCCGCAACGTCACGTCCCCGCATTGGCGGCGCTGTCTCAGGATCGAGAACTGCTGCGTGGTGCCCTTCACGAGTTTTTCAGAAAACGAAGCGCTGCGGGACGGCACGCACCCGCCCGTCTGGTTTGCCTTCGACGAGACCCGGCCTTTGGCCTTCTTTGCGGGCATCTGGACACGCTGGACCACCGTCCGAAAGGTCAAGGACGGCGAGACGACCAACGACATCTTTGCTTTTCTGACGACCGAACCAAACAAGGAGGTCGGAGCGATCCACCCGAAAGCGATACCCGTCATTTTGACGACGCGCGAGGAAATCGATACTTGGATGATGGCTTCGCCCGAGGAAGCGCTGAAGCTTCAGGGGCCGTTGCCCGATAATGCTTTAATGATCGTCGCCCGTGACGAGAAGAATGACGAGGGAGGCCTTGTGGCCTGATCGTCATGATCGCGCCGGACACTGATAGAAACCGGACAATGATCGAGCCCGAATGGCCGGAAAGGGATGCTCTGGCCGGTTCCGCACGGCAACGCAAGATCATCCATATCGATATGGATGCATTTTTCGCATCGGTGGAGCAACGCGACAATCCGGAGCTGCGTGGCAAACCTGTTGCCGTCGGCGGTTCTTGCGAGCGGGGCGTCGTCGCGGCTGCGAGCTACGAGGCCAGGATGTTCGGGGTGCGCTCCGCGATGCCGTCAGTGACGGCGAAGCGCAGATGCCCCCAACTTATCTTCGTGACGCCGCGGTTCGACGTCTACAAGGCGGTATCGCTCCAGATCCGCGAGATTTTCGCCGGATATACGCCAATCATCGAGCCGTTGTCGCTCGATGAGGCCTATCTGGACGTCACCGAGAACCTGAAAGGCATCGCGTCAGCGACACAGATCGCCGAGGACATCAGGGCGAAGATCCGACGCGAAACGAATCTGACGGTCTCTGCTGGGGTCAGCTACAACAAATTCCTGGCGAAGCTTGCCTCCGATCACCGTAAGCCGGATGGCCTCTTTATCATCACCCCTAAAATGGGACCGGCCTTTGTTGAGACGTTACCGATTGCCAAGTTCCACGGCGTTGGACCGGCGACGACAGCAAAAATGAATCGGCTCGGGATCGAGACCGGGCTCGATCTGCGGGCGCAGACCTTGCTCTTCCTTCAGCAGCACTTCGGTAAGCCCGGCCCCTACTATTACTGGATCGCGCGCGGCGTGGATGAACGGCCCGTTCGCGCCGACCGCGTCCGCAAGTCGGTTGGGGCGGAGAACACCTTCTCGCAGGACCTGCATGCGTTCGACCCGATGCGCGAAGCGCTGAAGCCGATCATCGCCAAGGTCTGGCGGCATTGCCAGGCGACCGGCATCCGAGGGCGGACTTTGACACTGAAGGTGAAGTTCACAGACTTTCAGCAGATCACACGAAGCAGGACCGTCGACGGCGCGATCAACAGTCTCGCGGACCTTGAGCGTCTGAGCCTCGGCTTACTCGAACCGCTCCTGCCAACGGGAAAAGGGGTGCGCCTGCTCGGGATCTCACTTTCGTCTTTGACGCAGGCGCAGGCGACGGGACGCCGCCAACTCTCGCTTGTGCTCTGATGAAAACTTTCTCGACCAAATCCGCGCCGCACCACCGCTGTCCGGCGCGACGAGCACGCACCGATCGCATCCGTGCTACAGAGGGGGATTTACTCGGTCATCCGCGCGGGTTGACCTTCCTGTTCGCCACCGAGATGTGGGAGCGCTTTTCTTATTACGGAATGCGCGCGCTGCTCGTCCTTTACATGGTGAAGTACCTGCTGCTGCCCGGCCATGACGACGTCATCGGGCTCGGCGCAGTGCGCGGCGTGCTCGAAAGCATATCCGGCCCACTCGGCGTGCAATCCTTCGCATCGCAGATTTATGGTCTCTATACCGGGTTTGTTTACCTGACCCCGCTCTTTGGAGGCTGGCTAGTGGTCTGATTCATTTGG
>QHBR01000166.1 GCA_003244015.1 Hyphomicrobiales bacterium
GCTCTTCAATGAGCCGGGGTATATTATGCCGACCTCTAGATTATGCCGACTATTGCACAACAACGGGCTCTGGCGGCGGTGATCGCTGCGATGGAGTCGGCATAATCATATTGTCTCCTTCTTGCCAATTGAAGGAGGCTTTCATGTTGATTGAATTGATCTGTCTAGAATTAGGGTTTCGGGTCCGCTTGCGGTATTCGCGGCCGGGTTTGCCGACCACCTGACACGACAAGTTATAAGCCACGCCAGGCTCGCAAGCAGATGTGGCTGCTGAACTGCTTGAGCTATTGGCTCGCGAGCGAGGGACTCGGCGTGGAGAACTGCACGTAAAGGAAGCAGAACGATTTCAGCGCGACCGTTATGCAGCCGGTTACAGGTTTCTTCTCTCGATCAGAGCGATGCAGCCGATCCTCAGTTACCTGCGCGGTTTGGGGGTCGCACCGGCGGCTTCATCGCCACCGACCAGCGGAGCGCTTGAAGCGGCCCTGAAGCGATACCGGGGCTACCTGACTGTTGAACGTGGCGTCGCGAATGAGTCAGCGTGCCGGTATATCAATCTTGGTGCGTCCCTTATCTTCAGACCAGAGTCTTGCCGGACGGTCTCACTCTGGATCTTCGAAGCCTGACAGCGGCGGATGTCGTTTCTTTTGTGGTGACAAACTGCCCTCGTCTGAGCCGTGGGACAGCCGCGCTGACCGTGACGGCCCTCAGATCACTACTCGGCTTTCTTCACGTCGATGGCGCCATCGATCGGTCGCTGGTCTCTATGGTGCCGTCGGTTCCTGGCCGACGATTGACCGGACCGCCCAAGGGATTGGCTCCTGACCAAGTGCAGTGCCTTCTGGTATCCTGCGACACCAGCACTCGGAGCGGCTGTCGTGACTTCGCGGTCTTGACCATGCTTGTTCGTCTCGGCTGCGAGCGGGTGAAGTCGCCAAGCTTCAACTCGATGATATCGATTGGCGAGCCGGCGAGATCGTCGTTGTGCACGGTAAAGCCAACTGTACCGAACGACTCCCTTTGCCCACGGATGTCGGCGAAGCAGTGGCTGCGTACTTGCGCCACGGCCGTCCGGCAAGCGCACATGGCCGGACAGTATTCGTGAGGATCAAACCGCCGCATCATGCTCTCACCAGCGGCGCGGTGACCCAGATTGTTGCCCACGCTGCCGAACGCTGCGGTTTTGATCGTATCTATGCTCACCGGCTGCGCCACACGCGGCGACACGGATGCTGCGCGGTGGATCATCGTTGCCGGAGATCGGACAAGTCCTGCGTCACTTTGCCGTCCGTCGCGCCCTCGGTTATAAGTCGTTCGAGCCGAGAAACTCCTCGCTCAGTTCCTCACCTTCGTCGAGGATCGCGGCGAAGACCATCTGACAACCGAGACGGCCCTCGCTTGGGCGACACTGCCTCTGAGGGGTCGAAGCTGGGCGGTTGCCCGGCTTTCGGTTGTTCGCCGCTTCGCTATTCACTTGCGCGGGATCGACCCCGTGACCGAGGCGCCGCCGACGCACTTGCTGCCGTGGTAAAATGGCCGGGCCACACCCTACCTGTATTCGGAGTCGGATATCGCAGCCCTGATCGCCGCAGCCGGGACGTTGCAGACACCGCACCGGGTGGCGACCTTTCGAACCTTAATCGCCTTGCTGGTAGTAACCGAGATGCGGGTTGGGGAAGCGATCGGTCTCGACCGCGATGATTTCGACACAATCAATGGACTACTCACCATTCGGAATGCAAAGTTCGGCAAGTCCCGCGAGTTGCCGCTGCATACGAGTACCGTGACCGCACCGGGTGATTATCTGCGTCGGAATGACCGTCCGCCTGGGTCATCGACCACACCTGCATTGTTCGTCTCAGCGGTTGGCACCAGGTTGCACTACATGAGTGTCCAGCCCACCTTTCGCCAACTCGTCGACCGCGCCGGCCTCAAGCCTCGCTCGGCTTCGTGCCGGCCGAGACTCCATGACCTTCGGCACGGATTCGCCGTCAATACCATCCTTGACGGGTATCGAGGTGGCAGGGAGCCGGGGAACCGGCTCCCATTGCTGTCGACCTACCTCGGCCACGTCGATCCTACCTGTACATACCCCAACCTTGCAGGCGTTCTTCACAGACCGCCTGATACGTCAACGCCAAGCTAGTCCCCATACACTCGCGGCCTATCGGGACACCCTGCGGCTACTGCTGGTCTTCGCATCGGCGAGGAGAGGCGTCGAGCCGTCAAAACTGGACATTGACGATCTTGATGCGCCGCTCGTCGGAGCTTTCCTCGATTACCTTGAGAATCAGCGAGAAAATAGTGCGCGCACCCGCAATGCTCGACCTGCCGCCGTCCGCTCGCTGTTCCGGTACTCAGCGCTTCGACATCTCGAGCATGCTGCGGTTATCGAGCGCGTGCTCGCCATTCCACCCAAGCGTTTCGACCGAAGGCTTGTCACTTCCTGACCGAACCGGAACTCGATACGCTGCTCCGCGCACCCGACCGCTCGACCTGGACCGGGCGGCGCGACCATACCTTGCTTATGCTCGCGGCCCAAACGGGCCTACGCGCGTCAGAACTGATCGGCCTTCGCATCAGCGATGTCCATCTCAGCACTGGCGCGCATGTCAGTTGCATGGGGAAAGGGAGGAAGTTGCGGATCACACCGCTTACCTCAGGCATGGTCACCCTTCTGGCTCGCCGAGCGTGCTGGTCAACCGGCCGAGCCGCTTTTCACCACTCACTCGGGGACGTCACTCAGCCGTGACGCCATCGAACATCGGCTTGCCAAATACATCCAAATCGCCACCCGCACCTGTCCGTCGCTGGGACAGAAGACCGTCACTATGCACGTGCTGCGTCACAGCACCGCAATGCGACTGCTGCGTGCAGGTATCGAAACATCGGTGATAGCACTGTGGCTCGGCCACGAGCAAATCGAAACCACTCACATCTACCTACACGCGGACCTGGAAATCAAGGAACGCGCACTGGCCACGACAGCTCCAGTGATCGCTACTCCCGGCCGTTTTCGGCCGAAGGACAGGCTTTTCGCATTTCTGGAGGCACTCTGATTATGCCGACTCCATCGCAGCGATCACCGCCGCCAGAGCAAGTTCTCGGGCAATAGTCGGCATAATCCAGAGGTCGGCATAGTAGAGATTATGCCGACGTCGGCATAATTTGTATTCGGTGACGAAAGGCCAGCAGGCGATCCGCGAATTCACTGGCGCCATGCGCGACCGGACGGGCAATCTGCCGCCGCTCCCCGGCATCTTTCCGGATTACTCCGCGCCGATCGTCCGAAGCCAGCCCGAAGGCCGCGAGCTGACGATGGCGCGCTGGGGCATGCCCTCGCTCGTCTTCGCGCTGAAGGGCAAGAAACCGATCCAAGCGTCACCAATGTCCGCAACGTCACATCCCCGCATTGGCGGCGCTGGCTCGGAATCGAGAACCGCTGCGTGGTGCCATGGACCAGTTTTTCCGAGAACGAGGCGCTGCCGGATGGCACCCGTCCGCCGGTTTGGTTCGCATTCGACGAGACCCGGCCATTGGCCTTTTCGCCGGCATCTGGACACACTGGACCTCCGTCCGGAAAGTGAAGGAAGGCGAGACGACCAACGACATCTTCGCGTTTCTAACGACCGAACCGAACAAGGAGGCCGGGGCGATCCACCCCAAAGCGATGCCCGTCATTCTGACCACGCGAAAGAAATCGACCTCTGGATGAGCGCGCCGGCCGCGGAAGCGCTCAAGCTGCAACGGCCACTTCCCGACGATATGCTCAAGATCGTCGCGAGGGGTGTCATGCAAGACGAGGGAGGCCTCGCGGCCTGACGTTCATGCTTGCACCTGACTCTGATCGCGACAGGGCGAGGAGCAACGCCGAAGAGCCGAACAGGCACGTCTCGGCCGAGCCCGTGCGGCAACGCAAGATCATCCATATCGACATGGACGCGTTTTTCGCCTCGGTGGAGCAGCGCGACACTCCGGACCTGCGCGGCAAGCCGGTCGCGGTCGGCGGATCGCGCGTGCGCGGCGTCGCCGCCGCCGCAAGCTATGAGGCGCGGAAATTCGGCGTGCGCTCCGCGATGGCGTCGGTCACCGCGAAACGCAAATGTCCCGATCTGATCTTCGTGAAGCCGCGCTTCGATGTCTACAAGACGGTGTCGATTCAGATCCGCGCGATCTTCGCCGACTACACGCCGGTCTTCGAGCCACTCTCGCTCGACGAGGCCTATCTCGATGTCACCGAGAACCTGAAAGGGATCGCATCGGCGACGCGGATCGCCGAGGAAATCAGGGTGAAGATCCGCGCCGAAACAGGCCTAACAGCCTCGGCGGGTGTTTCGTACAACAAATTCCTCGCCAAGCTCGCCTCGGATCACCGCAAGCCCGATGGCCTCTTCGTTATCACCCCGAAAATGGGGCCGGCCTTTGTCGAGACGTTGCCGGTTGCCAAGTTCCATGGCGTTGGACCGGCAACGACAGCAAAAATGCATCGGCTCGGGATCGAGACCGGGCTCGATCTGAGGGCGCAGACCTTGCCCTTCCTTCGGCAGCACTTCGGCAAGTCCGGTCCCTACTATTACTGGATCGCGCGCGGCGTTGATGAACGGCCGGTCCATGCCGGCCGCATCCGCAAGTCGGTTGGGGCGGAGAACACCTTTTCGCAGGACCTGCACGCGTTCGGGCCGATGCGCGAAGCGCTGGAGCCAATCATCGCCAAGGTCTCGCAGCGTTACCAGGCGACCGGTATCCTAGGGCGGACTTTGACGCTGAAGGTGAAGTTCGCCGACTTTCAGCAGATCACCCGAAGCCGGACCGGTTAGGCCGCCATTGCGACGTGTGCTGAAATCGAACAGCTCAGCTACGCGCTTCTTGAGCCTCTATTTCCCGTCTCGAAAGGCATCCGCCTTCTAGGCGTAACCTTGCCGTCGCTCGGTGAGGAGCAGCCGGATAGCGAGCCCCAACTCAGCCTGTCACTCTAGATTGCTGCAATGAAACTCGCCCATCGCGAGTGGAAGCGGTTATTTGCTGCTGCAGAAAACATGGTTAAGGTTCTGCTGCGCAGATTATGAGATCATCTTGGTCGCACAGTGGATTGCGTTCGCTTTCACGGTGCCAAACTGGCGACGACGGGTTGACGCTCGAATTCATGTCGAGCAAGACGCCCCACAGCGGGCGGCGAGCATGAACTCGATCGATCCATTGCCCGGCCGTATGTACAATGCCAGCGCGGCGAAAGTCCGAGCGAGCCTCGTGTCCCCAATGCTCTAAATTTCAGGCGCGGAGTGGTTTGCCTTCAGGCCGCTTGCCGCCAATAACAGAACAGAGCGTGTTCGATAGTGGGATTTGCGATGTAGCGGACCTCCGCTACCACACACACCCCCACATTATTTCCGGGGGAACGCTTGCCGCCGATCAGGGCGGCAAGTTTGCCTTTCTCCGCGACCTGCAAGTCTTCTCCCTTCGCTTTGGGATGGACGGTCACGCTATGGACCAAAGCGCGGAAATCGGGGATGAGCGGCCCCGACAACAGTCATTCGATACCACCTGTCGAATATTCCGGCGCGCAGGGTAACGCGAGCACCGCGCAAGTGCCGCGTGCCGGGCAGACGGCTCACGCAAGGATGCCACCCATTCCGTACCGCTCAGCGAAAAAGGCCGGGACGCGCGGTCATGGGCCACGGCGCGGAGGATTTCGCGAGCAAAATATTGTCGAGAAACTGGCGCGCGCTTTTCGCCCAGGTGAAGGTAAGCGCGTGCGCTCTTGCCTTGCCGCGCGGAATTTCAAGTGCCGCGAGACAAGCGGCGCGCAGATCCATGTCGAGTACGCCCGCACCGCTTGTGCCAATAACATCGAGCGGCCCCGGCACCGGCAGCGCCGCCACCGGCAAGCCGCAGGCGAGCGCTTCGAGCAGAACCATGCCGAACGTATCCGTCCGGCTCGGAAACACCAAAACGTCCGCCGAGGCATAATGAACGGCGAGCGCGTCGCTTCCCTGCGTGCCGAGGAATTGCGCTTGCGGATAGCTTGTCTGCAACGCGCGGCGCGAGGGGCCATCTCCGGCCACCAGTTTCGAGCCCGGCAAGTCCAGCGCCAGAAAGGCCTCGACTGTGAATCGGCGTGGAATA
>QHBR01000041.1 GCA_003244015.1 Hyphomicrobiales bacterium
CATTGGAATGGTACGGTGGTACGAATGGAAACCGGCAAACCGGGCCAGAGGCATATGTTCCAGATGCGGGTGCGCCCGATGACTCCGTTGAGGCTGAACTATGAGCGCGGCGGACGTTATCCAAATGGCCCGCGAGGCCGGGCTTAAACTGACGGTATCTGGAACCGGCAAAATCAAGGTGGCTGGCCCGCGCGGTGCAATCGAGCGGCTGACGCCAGAGCTTGCCGCCAACAAACCGGCTATTCTTGCCGAGCTTCGACAAGCCGATGGCGATACGCCACCAAAGGTCGCGCCGCCCGGCGCGCCTTCCTGGTGGCCGATGCCGCACCCGGGCATCGTGAAGGAAACGCCGTTCGGTTCCGATGGTGTTCCGGCGCGCTATCAGGCCGCTTGGCAGGCCCTGCTTGCCCAATGCCCGCCTGGTGTGACGCCTTTCGTGTGGGAAGGCGCGATTTATGACTGCGCCACGCTTTTCGGCGACTTCGGCCAGCTATTGGATGCCTACGACTGGCGCCCGAGCGATCTATTCGAAGCGCCGCACGATGACAGCCCCGGCGGCATGATATGGTTCATCAAGGGAAGCCCGGTAGCCACTATTGGGCCAACCATGGTGCAACTTATTGACGGCAGAATTTGGCTGCGAGGGGCGCGATGATCCTTGGAATCGACATCGGCACCTAAGGCGCGCTGGCTCGTTTCCGGTAGGGCGGCATGACGACCGCGGCTCCTCCCGCCAGTCCGGCGCCGCCGCAGGTATTGCTCGCGCATCATCTGCGCCAGCTCAAGCTGCCCACCTTCCTGCGCGAATATGAAAAGGTCGCCGCCGAGGCCGCGCGCGAAGGTCTCGATCATGTCCGCTTCCTCCTGCGCCTCGCCGAGCTCGAACTCATCGATCGCGAAGGGCGCATGGTCGAGCGCCGCATCCGCGCCGCGCATTTTCCTGCGGTGAAGAGTTTCGACACGTTCGACTTCGCCGCCATTCCGTCTCTCAACAAGCCGCTCGTTCTCGAACTCGCGCGATGCGAATATCTCGTCGCTCGCGACAACATCATTGCTCACGGCAATAGCGGCACCGGCAAGACGCATGTCTGTCTCGCGCTCGGCCTCGCGGCCTGTCAGCGCGGTTTCTCCGTCGCCTTCTTCACCGCGGCCGGGCTCGTACATCAATTGAGGGAAGCGCGCGACGAGCGGCGTCTCCTGAAACTTCAGGCGCAGCTCGCCGCAGTCAAACTGCTCATCGTCGACGAACTGGGTTACGTGCCGCTCTCGCAGACTGGCGCGGAGCTGCTCTTCGAGATCTTCAGCCAGCGTCATGAACGCGGCTCGACCATCGTCACATCGAACCTGCCGTTCGAGGAATGGACGAGCGTTTTCCAAAGCCAGCGTCTCACCGGTGCGCTGCTCGTTCGCCTCACCCACCATGTCCATATTTTGGAGCTGAACGGCGAGAGCTACCGGCTCAAACAGTCGAAGGCGCGGCGGCGGCGTGAAGTCCGACCCGCCGATCCTGAAATCGGCGAAATCACCCCCGCTCCCTGAAGGCCGCGTCCGCCCCGGCTACGAAACCCCGGTCATCTCCGCCGGGACGGTCGCGGCGCGTCGAGCTCTACGCCCGCGGCTCTGTCCGTCGCGGCGAGACACTTTTGGCGGGGCATGCTCGCGGATCACGGCGCGCAGGACGGAGGGCTCGGTGTCGCAGGGCTGATACCGTCCTGTGAGGATGGGCCATGCCTTGGCGTACCGCGTGCCCCGAGCGACGCCAACGCCAAGAGATGGATACACAGTGTCAGGGCTGGAGCGCACGCCCCCGGCTGCTGATGGTCCGCCACTCTCAGCGGCTGAGCAGTGTGGGGGCAGCGTCAGGCGCGGGGCCTTCTTGATGAGCTATTGTCGTTTTTGCCCTTCTTTTTGCCGCGACCTGGGGCTTTTGCATCCGGTTCGGGTTCGGACTCCCGCCGCATAGCGTATGGTTGCAGCGTCTTCCGGTCAGCTTCGATTTTCTCGGTGAGTTGCGAGAGTTCGGTGGAGAGCGTTTCGATCTCTGAATCGATCTGGCGCGTTTGCTCCTCCTTCATCGCATTCAGTGTTTCGATGCGCTGTTTGAGGCGGTCCATGCGTGCTTCTTGTGAGGCGATGGGGCGGGTCAGCATGGATGGCGGGACGTTGCGCTTGGTGATGAGTGCTGTGGCCTCTGCCAGCAGTTTGTCCTGCAGCTTAATCAGTTTTTCGATGTCCATCGGTTTCTCCTCAAGCGTTTAAATTGTAATCAAGCTCGGGTTTCGGGAACCACTCGGTGATGGTGGGCCGATCCCATGTCGGGCCATGCGAGATGTTGCCGATGAACGGTCCCGGCATCCGATGCAGGTCATAGGAGCGGAAATCGGGCGTGGCGGCTTTCACCTGATTGCCGGACACGGTGCACATTCTGCCCGCCATCGACACCGTTGCCGCGCGTATGTTGGGGTTGAAGGGCAGGCTGAAATGCGAGCAGTAATTGCCGCTGAACATCACCCGCTCGAAGCGCACGATCAAATTCGGCAGCACCGTTTGTCGCAACTCGACGAGGGCCGTCGCGCCGGGGCCGATGAACTTGTTGTTCGTGATCTGCGCCGCGAAGCCAATGACAATCGAGCCCGCACCGAAATTGATTTCATATTCGAGCATGCCTTGCAGCAGCAGTGCGCGATCCCCGTTGTTGGGCGGGCGGAAATCGAGGCGGGAATAGGTGACGAGATTGCTATCGACCCGACATTCCAGCACGACGAGGCCGGTGATGCCGAAGGCCCGCGGAGAAACACCGCCTCCCGCTGCCGCGACGCCGGTATCCATCACCTCATTGCTCTGAAGGTTCAGTTCGCCGAAAATCGCGATGGCGGTGATGCCAAGCGCGAGATCGGTGCGTGTGCCGCAGCGGATCGCGCGATTGGAGGAAATGTCGCAGCGCTCGGTGGATTGATAGACCAGAAGGCCCAACCGTTCGAGATCGGTCAGGCGGTTGCTGTGGAGGGTTGGGGCGGCTTCGTCGTTCATGAAAATGCCGACGCGCCCGCGCTCGATCCGGTTGTCGCGGATGAGGTTGCGCGCGCCCTGGATGGCATAAAGTCCGCTCATCGCGTCGTTGACGATGTTCTCGCTGATGACCGCATCGGCCACCTGATTGAGCGTGATTGCGAAGCCGAAGCGGACGTTGCCGCCCCATGTTGCCTCGGATGGCGCTGCGGACGGCACCGATCATCAGCACGCCGTGTTGTCCGCCTTCAAGCACGTTATCGGCGACGATCATGCGTTCGAGCGGGAGCACGGTGCCGGTGGGGTCGATGTTGCCGACGACGATGGCGAGCGCCACATCCGGGATTTCCCGGCGGCACACCACGATGTTTCCCATCGCGGTCGAGCCGTCGCCACAGAGGCGTATGCCGGTCAGATTGCTGCCCGTATGCATGAGCTGGTTGTTGCTGACGATGGTTTGCGCGCTTGCTGCATCAATGCCGAAAGAGCGGTTGGGGAATTTGTTTTCGACCAGTTGAATGCGGTTGCCTTCCACGCGCGAAAAATTGGCGCGCGATACCGGCACGCCGGTCGGCTGGTCGTTGATGAGAATGCCGTTGACGGCACCGATGATGGTGTTGTTCTGCGCAGTGATCGGCCCGCGCATGAAGCGCGCCATGATGCCGATGGTGGTTTGCAGGTTGGCGTTTGGTTCCGGCAACGTGATTTCGCAATCGGTCACGACCACATCGCGCGAACCCTTGTCGAACCAGATGCCGGTTGCGGCTTGGTCGAAAATGCAGGCCGAAATTGTCATGTTGGCGACGGCAACCGCATAAATGCCGACGCTGTCAGGCCGCCCGAACGTCTCTAGCCTGCATTCGTCAATCACGAGGTCTTCCGCGCCCTCGACAACGACGATGGGGGCGGCTGAGGCCTCGCCTTGCCGCAGGACGAGCGTGTGAATGCGAACGTGATCGGGGCCGGCGACGACGATAACGCCGGTGCCGCGCCGGTTGAACACGATGGCGCCCATGCTCTCGCCATGCAGGCAGACATTGTCGCGCTGGATGATCATGGGCTGGTCAATGAGGTGCAGACCGGCTTTCAGGCAGACGCAGCCTCCCACATCTGGCAATTTGTCGATGGCTTTCTGAATGTCCTCTCCGGGGCGCACGACGAAGGTGCAGCATCCGGCATCGTCCACTTTGACGGGGCGGCAATCAATGGGGGTGCCGCCTGCGGGGATGGCGGCGAGTTGCAGATATTGGTGCTGGATGCCGCGCGGCGGGGCGGCGTTGAGCGGCTCGACCCATGCTTCCGCCGTTCGGGCTGCGAAGATCCAGTAACCGCCAATTTTGAACTGGCCGCCGAGGGTGGCGGTGGAAAAGCTCACTTGCACGCCGTCTTCAAGATCGATAGGGCCAGCAGCCGTCGTCATCAGGCCGTCGCCGTCGATCACATTCAGCGGCGCGCTTTCGTCCCAGCGTTGCAGGCGCGTGTTGCGCGCCACGACATCCGCATCGGTGGGGCCGAAGGCGCGGCCAGCGGTGGGGACTGCACGATCCAGCACGACGACGCGTTTGGCCTCGTCAATGTCGATCACGCGCGCCATCTGGCCCGCTTCGCCCCAGAGTTCGCGGTGGTCGTCGGTCAGGGTGACCCAATCATTGATACGGAACCGCAAGCGCGCATCGCGCCCGACACGGTTCACGGAAAGGCGCGTCTGCCCGCCCACGATGGCGATGGATGTGACACGCGAGGCAATGGAGCCGTTGTCGCGCGACCATTTGAACAGCGCCGTTCCCAAGGGGCCGGGGGTGTGGATTTCAACGCGGTATAGTCGGTTCTCAATGCCGCGATAGCCAGCATTCGGCGGCAGGATGCAGGGATCATCGGGGGCTGGCGGGGCCACGGCGGAGGTGGTGAGGCGACCGGCAGAAGGGGGAAACAACGCGTTGAGATCGACGCCGCAGACGGCGGGCACGCCGCGCTGCTCGAACAGCTTGACCTGCCAGACCTGCTGAATGCGCGTGGTGGTATCGACGCCGCCGAGCGCGATATCGAGCAGTTTCGGTTCTTCGACCCAAGTGACTTCGCGCTCCCAGAGATCGAGATAGACAATCGTGTCGATGGCGGGATTTGGCGCAGGCGGGTCGGGTAGGAAAGGCTGCTTGATATAGGTAACGCCCTCGTTCGGGAAGATTTCGGCAAGCCTGCCGTCGACGTAGATCCGGCCATCATGGATGGAGAGATCGGCGGGCGGGCCTGCGATGGTGCCGATCAGGAAGGCGTCGGGGGTGGTGAGGGATGGCAGCCATGCCGGGCCACCGCTGTCCAAGCCTAGCAAGCGCGTGCGCTCGCGCAAGACGTCCGAATGCTCGTTCAAGTCGGAATCCTGCTGCACGCGCCCTTGCTGCACGCACACCGAGGCGAAGCGGCGGAGCGGTTCGAATGTGAAGCGTGAATAGTCGCCGGACATGATTTTTGATCCTTCGCTTCAGTCGTTCACTTTTCAATCATTCAATTCGCGTGGATCAGGGCGGCCGAGAGGCCAAACGGCAGATATTCCTCAAGGCGCAGTTTCAGGTTCGCGGCGCGCTGGGGCTGTTTGAGGTGGCACCACACGCCCATTTCCGATCCGTCCTCAGCCCCGGTGCTGATTTCGATGGGGCCGCCGTCGCTGAGTTGCAGATAAGCGGGCTGGCCATAGGCTTCCGACACATATTCAGGCGCAACGCGCTGGGCGATTTGCTGCCGCAACACAGCGATTTGCGCGGGCGTCATAGGGCCTGCGGCGTCGATTGCTTTTCTGATCGCAAGGCTCGGCTGGCAACGATAACGGCGCGGGGTCAACGCATTTTCCTGCACATAGCTGAAGCGCAGGCATCCGGTTTGCTGGCGCAAGACGGTGAGCGAACCGTCGAAAATGCTTTCGCTGCCGAGGTCGATCTGGCGGAAGCGCATGGTGCCGCGCAATGTCGAGCGCTCAATGCGCGAGGCGGGGCCGAAGCTGTTGGCAGCGGGGCCGCCGATGGCCGCAATATCGAGCCCGTCAATGATGCAATCGAGCAGCACCAATGCTTCAGCGTGCTCGGGCAGACGCAGCGGTCCCATGATGGAGAACGCGGCTTCCACGCGCAGTTCCGTATTGGCGGGGCTGCCGTTCGGGCGCGTCATGGCGGCGAGGATGCTCGGTTCGGTGGGTTGCGGGGGCGGAGGGGGAGCAGCGGGGTCAGGTGCGGCGATGCTGACGCCGGGAACAAGCGTTGTGTGGATCAGGCGCAGGCCGCCGAGCGAGCCGGTGATTTCAACCCGTCCTTCGATCAGCAAGCCACCGAGCGTCACGGTGGAACTGTCATGATCGCCGGAGATGATGAGCGGGCGAGAAAGGCACAAATGCGGGCGCTTGCTGTCGATAGCCTCAATGGCGATGAAGCGATTATCGGCGGGCTCGATGGCAATCGCTTCCGCATAGGTGCGGTTGTCGCGCATCTGGATGATGCAATTGGGTTTGCCGAGCGTCACCCATTGCGTGAGCGCCGCGTTAATGGTGCCGAAAGTGCCGGGATCGCCCGAGCCATCGACCGGCAGGATTTGCGTTCCGCCGGGTGCGTTGATCAGCCATGCGCGGCGGCGATAAGGCCCACCGCCGAGATCGCCGGGGAAGCCGTGGTGGAACCAGACGGTGACGGGACCGGCGGCTGCTGCAACCGGCCCGAGCGAAATGCGACCTGTCGCGGTGTCGATGGCGACGATGTTGCCCGCAGGCTGCGACCACGCATCGAGATTGCGGCAGCGGATACGGGCGAGCGGCACGGGCTGGCCGCCGATGAAGATCATCATCGCGCGACCGTCTGCCAGCACCATGGCTGACTGAGAGCTTGCGAGAGATCATCGAAAAACGTCGCGTGGCTGATGGCTTGCGGTACGTGCTGGCGGGCAGAAAGGCCGGTTTCATCATCCTCACGCCGTCGCGCGGAGAACAAAGGTGCGTCTTGGCCGAGCGGGCTGAAACGCCAGCGGAAATCGCCTGCCGCGTCCTGACGCCGCGCATCGACCTGCTCGAAACGGTGGGCCTTCAGTCGCCACAGGAAAAAGCCGATCTTGCGGATGCCGTACCAGCCTTCATGGGGCGCGATGACGCGGACGTCCACGGTGCGACACGTTTCGTCGAATGCGCCTTCCAGCTTGTCCAGTTTGACGACGGAGCGCAGGTCGGGCGTTTGCAGGGCGTGCATGCGGATGTGGTTTCTGATCCACTGGCTCCATTGCAGGCGCTGGAAAAATTCGACCGTGTGGGCAGGCCAGCCCGTCACGTCGCGCGCCATTTCCTCCAGCATCGGCAAGGTGCCTTTGCGGCGGCGGTAATAGATGGTCTTTGCGACGTCGGCGCGGTTGCCCAGCCCGATGATGGGGCGCAGCGAGGGGCCGTTGAGGTCGGTGAAAATTTCCGCAGCGCTGTCGCCGCCCCGGATGCGGCTCTCGTCAAACAGCGGCGTGGTGCCGACGAGATCGCCTATATAGGGGATCGCCCACGGCTCGCATGTCTCAATGAACGGGTTGTTGAGCAATTGCTCGATGTCGCCATCGAGCGCGTCGGCCTGCATTTCGATGACGCTCAGCAGGGCTTGCAACGGCCCCGGCGGATCATCCGGGCGCAGCCGTTCTGGCCCGTCGAGTTCGCGCAAATAGGCGGGGAGGAGGTTGAACAGCTTGTCGCGTTTCTCTTTGGAATAGGCGGTCATAGCGCCTCCACCACATGCAAAGTGAGATCGGCGTCGGGCTTCTCGATGAAGGCCTGTTCGGCGGGCAGCGCCAGCGCATCGGGATCAAGCGCGAGACCGGCAAGCGCCGCAGGATCGAGCGTGGCGGCGGGGGGGCGTGGTCGCGCATCGAACAGGCGGACATGCGGCTGCACCGCCGCTAATGTTGCGCTTCGGCGCGACAATTGGGCGGCTGTCCAGCTCGCAAAACCCTTGATCTGGAACAGGTCCACATCGACAGCGGCGACCCCGCGCGCGCCTTGAAGCACGGAGACGATCTGGCTCAAATGCAGCGGGTGGCCCATGGGTTGATGCTCGAACTGCATGAAATCGAGCAGGGCGGCGCGGGCTGCATCCTCAACCGCGTCCTTCTCGAACGCCGGATCGCGCAGGATGCGGGTGGTGATGACAATCGGCACGCGCCACAGATTGCCAATGATCAGCAGATGGTTCGGATCGCGCACATTGGTGAGCGTGTCATGCAGGGCTTTGAGGGCGTCGGGCGAGAGGCGTTGGCCGTTTCCGCCCGAGACGGTGAGCTGGATGGCTTGTTCCAGCCCCATCCACGTCCAAGTCGCGCGGGCGGCTGCGGCCATGCCGGCCTGGCGCGCGACATCGGCGAAATCGGAGAGCGCAATCGCGCGGCCAAACGTGCGGACGGTGAGGGGTGCGGCATCACGCACCGTATCGAGCGTTTCGGGGTCGGCGCCGCCGTCGGTGGGTAGCGGATTTGAGACGGTGCGGACGCCGACGGGACGTTCCAGAAGCGTTGATAGCTGGCCTGCCGCAAGTCGCCCTTCCAGCCCCATCCCGATCCGGTAACGCGCGACGACATTGCCTGCGCCGCTCGGCAACCGCGCGCCGGTGCGACCGTCGCCGAATGAGACGATGCTGTTGCCCGCATCGTCATAGCGCAACGTGTAGATGCGCTCGTTCGGTCCGCGTCCGTAGAAGGAGGGGGCTTCTGTCCAGGGTTCGCCGTTGACGCGCACGGCGAGTTCCGCGCGCGGTGTGACGCTGACGCCGCCGGGCAGGCGCGTCACGCGCTTGCGTTGCAGCTTGAAGCGCTGGAACAGCGCCGAGGCGTCGCCGTGGCCGAGAGGTTCGTCGCGCTGGGTTTCGCCATGGCTTGCGGGGGCGACATTGCCGTTGAGGCGCGGGGCTGTCATCCCGGTGCCGATGGGAGGATCGAAACCCACGGTGATGTGCGAAATGCCGTCGCTGCTCGGAGCCGATTCCTCGACGGTGGCGATGGTGGCGATGTGATGCCGCGCGCCATCGGCGATGGCTATGTGCTGCTTTTTGGTGAACAGGCGCACATCGTTGACGTGATCGCTGCGAATGCGCGCGCTGCCACCCGAAAAACTCGCCGGATAGATGTAACGGCGCGGCACGATCTGCGGGCGTACGAGTTCATAAATGCGCGTCTGACGGCGGTCGGCGATGGCGGGCAGGCCCGTGCCGCCGAGCGGGGTGAGGTTGTCGCCGCTGCCGATGGCGACCTGTGACAGCGCGACCCATGTGACGGTATCCGACATCGGGCCGAGGGTGGCGGTGGCCTGCACGACAGTGCCGACCAGTGCGAAAACATAACGTGGAGCGCCCGAGCCGAGATCGACAAGGAGCAGACTGCCGGGTTTGAGGTCTTCGATGCGGGCGTCGAGCGGATAGAAGGTCTGGCTTGCCGGAATGCTGGGGGAATAGTCAACGCCGACGGTTTTGGTGCTCCAGCGCTTGGCTGCGGGGATGGCTGGGTTTGTGTCGTAGAAGGAATAACTCGGCGGGACATTGTGGCCGAAAAAGCGCAGCGCGCGTTTGGTTTTGAAGCCGACGGAGGTGCTGCCTGCGATGGCAAGCGGGGTGGTGAAGGCGAGATATTCGCCGTCGGACGCCGCCTCGAGCGCGCGGACGCTGGTAATTTGCAGGTCGTTATTGCCGATAATGGCGAGCGTATCGTTCCGCAGCAAAGTCTCTGGGCGTTGCAGGATCGGGATGCGCGAAAGGCCTTGCTGGAACGGCACGACGGGTTGTGGTGCGCCGTAAAGCGGGACGTCGTTGAGCCGCGCATCGGCGCTGATCGAGCCGACGGTTTCAAACGTCTGCGCCACTTCGTCCTGGCCGGGAACGCTCATCAATTTCAGGCCGGAGCGGATGGTTGTCGACGCGCCGGGATCGAGTGTGAAGGCGAGGGACGTAGTGGCACCCAGGCCGGGGGCGAGCCGATATCCGATCAGCCTTGCCAGTCGCAGCACCGAGTCCCGCTCACGCGCGGTCCGTATGAAGAACTCGTTGACGTAGCGCTCGCTGTTGAAGCTCAGCACATCCGACACGGCAGCGAACAGATCGATCAGCGTGATCGCGTCGTCGCTATCATCGCGCGTTGTCAGCGTGGCGAGCGCGTTGCGGACTTGCAGCGGCCAGAGCGTGTCGTCAGTGTCGAGCAGGTTCGGTGGACCCGACGCCATGGCCTCGATCATGGCTTGCCGGAACGTTGCGTAGCTGCCGGTTCGCCATGCAATCGTGCCGAGGCCCGGTCGGTTGAAAATCAATGCCGGGGCGGGCGGCTCATGCGGTTCGCAGCACAGGCAGAAACTGGCATCGGGAGGATTTGCCATCACAAACCTCCTACTGCGGTGAGGCGCACCACGCCGAATTCCGGCTGGCTGCGGTCGTTGTCGAGACGTGCGACTTCGCCCGGTCCCAGGGGCACGAGTCCGCGTTCCAGCTCGCCATTTGGCGCGTCCCAATAACGCTTCATCACCAGAATGCGGGCGGATTCAACGCCGTCGATGGAATGCAGCAGCACGTAAATGCGGCTCGAATACACGGCAGAGCCGAAGCGGAAATTGAGCGGGTGGAAGAAGCCCAGCCGTCCGCCGGTCAGGCGCTTGTTCGATAGCGCCTCGGTTGCCGCTTCCAGAACATCGCCACGGAAATGGCCGCGCTCGATGCAAAGCTGGATTTCGAGTTCGATGGGAACGTAGATCGCCGCCTGCACCACGAGATCGTAGCCCGCGAGGCGATAGCGGTTCAGCGCTGCCGTGATGGCCTTCGCAAACCCCGGTTTCAGCAGCGCGCCCCCACCCGGCAGCCGGTCGAGAAGGGCAGGATCCGAGGGGTGGATGGCGACGAAAACCGTGTGCCAACTGCCGGTCCAGACGAATGTGGCCTTCGCCGCCGCCACATGCTCAAGCCGAATGGCGGCGACCTCATAATCGGCTTCCGTGACCGCGCGAAATGTCTCGGCGCGGAAGGCCTCGGGCGCGATCTGGCGGGCTTCCTCGATAGATTGCGGGTCCACGCCGCCGCGCGTGGAGAGCGGTTGGCGCAGCTTGGTAATCGGGGGGAATGGCTGCGCTCCGCCGCCCGGATTGGCAGGGTCTACCAGATCGGCGGCATCGGGCATCACGATATGCGTCAATGCTCCCGCGCCGATATTCCCGGCCCGACCATTGCCGATGCGATAGCGGGCGCGGGCCGTGATGGGAACCGTGGGACGCGTAACGCGGCGGCCATATTGATCATCACCGAAACGCAGGCGCGCCATGTTGCCGGTATCAACTTCAGCGACGAAATGCGGGTCGTAAACGTCGCTGCCGATCAGCGTCGGGACGGGGTGAAACAGTTCGGTATCGACGCCCGCCCAGCCATATTCGACGACAATCGCAGGCATGGCTTGGGCGGCGGGCTGATCGAGATCGTGACGGCCCGTGGAAACGCGGCCATCGGGGGCGTAATGCGGATTGCTCGGCATGGTCTGGAAGGTGAGGGGCGCGTCGAGCACCACTTGCTGGTCGATGGGCCAGCGACCGCCGCCGTTATCGACGGAAGGGAATTCCCGCAGCGGATTGGTTGGGTCCGGCAGAAGGCGGATCACCGTGCGGCCATGGTCCGCTGGCGTCACATTGCCCCGCACGATGGTGACTGGCGCCACCAATTGCTTCGTCTCCGGTAGTTCTGCGGAGAGGCAGAAGGGCATGGGCGGCACGTCGCTCTCGCGCCAGCGCACGCGCAGCAACGGCAATCGCACATCGGCGGGGGCTGCGGGGGTGAGCACGCCGCCCACCAGCACATCGCGGAAGACAGGATCGGTCGTGATTTCCACATGCTCGACCCGCACGACATGGCGGTTGCGGGTGTCGGGCCAGGTGGCGCGCAGGTCAGCCCCTTGCGGCGTCACGACATAAAGCCAGACTTCGCGCGCCCCGCGTGCGAGGCAGCACGAGGCATCGCCCCAATCATGGATTCGCATCTCATTGCGACCGGCGAGCACGCGCACGGGGGCAGATGTCTCGAAGACGACGGTTCGTTCCAGCGCCTTGTCGTCATCGAAATCCGCGACGCCGACGGAGATAATAAGGCCTGGAGGGGCGGTCTGTCCGCGCAAGGGTTCGATGACTTGGGTGAGAAGTTTCGTGCAAGCCGGAACAATGCCATCGCCGCGCGCGTCAAACTGCACGAAGCAGAACGCGTTGCGGCCATTGTGCATGGCGTAGTCGATTAACCGCGTATGCCGCGCGGCTGAGACGCGATTGCGGCACGTATCAAAGAACGCCTCGGTGACGGCGGCATCCTGAAAATAGCTCAGATAGTCCCCGACATAGGCGAAAAGCTCGATCAAAGTCACAGCGAGATCGGCGGGGTTGCGGTCGTTGAAATCGGGCTTCAACTGCGGTGCGAGATCCATCATCAGACGACGGAAGCTCTGGTAATCCTTGGCGAGATAATCGAGCGCGGGTTCGATGAAGAGCGGTGGTTCGCAATCGTGGCGCGGGCGGCAATCGAACTCGGTCGCGCAACCCGCCTTGAAACTGAAGGGCGCTTCTGAGCGCTCTTCGTCAATGCCGGGGTGGGTGACGTGGAGGTAAAAGGTCGAAAAATCTCCCTCGCGATCCACGAATAAAATCAGCCGATTGGGGTCTGGATCAGCAATCACCGCCAGCGGCTCGATGCCGACAATGCGAATGCCGCCCTCGATGCTGAATGATCCCGGCGCGCCGATCAGCGCTGCAGGCGGAGGTTTCAGGAACTGGATTTCCAGCCGGTTGCGCTGGGCGGGCGGGGCCAGCAGATCGCGGCGGAACTCGACGAAATCAACCCCGTTCAGCGGATGCGCGGGCGCGGCGAGAAGGGCGTTGCGCCGCTCGTCATCACACCACAGGGGTTTCTCGCGCGAGATCATGATGCAATGGCCCGGTTGAACTCCGCAGATTGCCGCGTCGATGTTGCGTTGACGATGTATGTGACGGTGATCAGCAGGCTTGAATCCTCGGCTCGCACGTCCACCGCCTCGACCATGATGAGGTCGCCGAGCCAGCGCAGCAGCGCGCCTTGCACGAGATGCTGCGTGGTGGCGGCCAGCGTGTCGCTGAGGGGAGCGAAGACGAGTTGGCGAATGCCGCAGCCGAAATCGGGACGGTTGACCCTCTCGCCCGGCGCGGTGAACAGCACCGCGCGGATGGCATCACGAATGCGCTCATCGTCATCAGATGCAGCTGTGCGACCCCGCGCATCAAACCCGAATGGCACATCGAGATGGGTTGCCATTGCTCAGATCCCAGTCGTGGAAATCGTGGGTGTCGTTGTGCGTGCGACGGTGTTGTCGGTGTAGTGGATGACGATGCTCGCCTGATTGTCGCGCAGGTATTTGACGACGCCGCGCGCAATCGCCACGAACAGCCGTCGCCTGTCGCGCACGTCGCCGGCGGGGTCGTTCGGCAGGCCGGGCAGGCCATCTGCTATCAGGCCAGCGTGCAATTGCGCCTCGATTGCCTCTGCCATTGAGGCACCGAAATCGTCGAGCGTTCCGGGTTTCAGCGGCATCGCGCGTTACTCCACGAAGACTTTTTGGGAGATGAGGGTGGGCGGAGGCGGCATCATCGGCCTCACCGGCAATGCCGGGGTCACGGGCATGAAACCGAGCGCGAATTCGCCCGGATGAACATGCGTGTTGAACGCCGTGACCAATTGGCCGAGATAGGTCATCAGCTGGTCGCCGAAGACGGAGGGGTGGAAGGCGGTGCCGCTGCCGTGCCGCACCAAGGGGGCTTCAAGCACGACAAAGCCCATGCCGGAAATCGTGACGCTTCCGGTTTTGACATCCAGCTCGATTTTGTTTTGCGCCAAGGGATCGCTGATCGTTACCGTCTGGAGCACATCGTCCATGGCGATGGTCATGCCGGTGTCCGAGCGCCAGACCTTCTGCGTCGGTAGCGGAGGAGTGGGAACGGGGGACTCGTTGGGAGCTTCCAGCGTGCCCCAATAACCGCCGACCCAGATGGGGCGAGACGTATCGCCGCCCTCAAATTCAATCCAGACGCCGGAGCCCTGCGGCGGCACGGAAAAGAACCCCGCCTGTAACCCTGCCACCGGCGCGCAAGGATAGGCCCAGCCGGTCGGGATGCCCTTCAACACCTCCGGCACCATCGCCTGAATGCGGCCCAGTTTCAGCGGGTCGAGCGTGTTGAAGACCGTGCCGCGATACTTTCCATACATGCCGGTCTTGTGCGAGAATCCGGGCGGAGGCGGTTCGTTCAGTTCAAGCATGTGAGCCTCTCATGTGACAGGCGCGAGCGGATCGATAAACACTTCGGCTCCCGTCAGGCCGACGGCATTGCGCATGGCCTGAAAGCTCTGCGAATAGCATCGCGCGAGATTTTGTGGGTGACGCTGGTGATGGAATACATCCCCGAATGCTGACGCCCCGCCCCGCGCACCAGCACGGGCAGGCCCGGCAGCAAAGGCCGTCCGAATTTCAGGGGATCGACTTCGCCATTCGCCGAAACCGTGCGTCCCGACTCCGTGACGCGGCCCACCGCGCGCACCATTTTCTCGGCGGGGTTGGCTGCATCCGCCACATCATCCACCTCGATGGCGGGCGGTGCGACGCGGTAAAGCGACGGCTCCAACCCCATCGGCAGTTCGGTGGTTGCGGCCACGAAAACCGGGACAGGCATGCGGGTGAGCGGGTCGACATAGCTCGTCAGCACGGTTGTCGGCTTCAGCATCTGGTTGCTGATCTGGAAGCTGCGCAGATTGGATTGCGAGCCGAAATCAACCGACAGCACGCCCTGCGGCGGCCCAACCGTGATCGGCGGATGGAAATGCCCAACATCGAAACCGGCGAGGGGATCGGGCTGGATATAGAGCTGAAAACCGTATTTCGACGCCAGTTGTTGCAAGAAGGCGTTGTCTCGCCCGTTCTGCGTCGTCGTCGTGTCCAGTATCGTCCGCAACAGCGGCGTGGGGGCGGCGAGTGGAACGATGGCGTATTTTCCGAAAATGGCGGAGGCGATCAGGTTGTCCGGCATGTTCGGCCAAGTGAACGGCATCTGGACATGGCCCATCAGCGTTCCGAGAGCATCCGCGCCCACCACTTCCATGCGTGAGGTTCCGGGCTCGCTACCGACATTCATCTGAACGTCGCGGATGTAGCCGTTGATGAGGGTCAGAGGGAGGCCGAGGCCGAAGGAGAGGCTGATCCGAATCGGCATCATGGGCCGGAAAAGGTCGAAGACGATGGCATCGAAATCGCCCATCATCGTGCGGCTGAGTTCAATGTGCAGGCGGAACATCGCGGCACCCTCGACCGAGGTTTCAACCTCGATTTCCGAGAGCGCATTGGCGATGAAAGGCGGCAGCGGCGCGAAGCCCAGTTGCACGATGAAGAAGGAGGGCAGCCGGCTCATGGCGCACCCTCGCTGCCCGGTTGTGGAACCACGATGCGGGTGCCGGGACGGGCCGTCAGATCGGCGGGACGCGCCACGATATTCGCATCGCACAAGCGCCAGAATGCTTCGGGGTCTTGCGCCACGCGCCACGCCGCGAGATCGGGCCGGTCGAGCGGCTCGATGATGGCACCCGAGGGGCCTGTCGGCGTGGGTACGAAGCGGATGCGCTTGTAGCGGATCACCCGGCCATCGGGTGCCGTATATTCGCTCTCGCGAATAGGCTCGTAGCGGCTGCCGCGCGTAAACATCGCGGCCTCACAACGGCAGCAGGTCGGCAATCGCCGACGCATTGCCAATCGTGTTCGCCGTCGCCAAAACCTCCTTCTGTGCGTATGCGGCCATGTAGACCCAGTAAGCGGGATTGGTGATTTCGAGATCGCGATAGGTCTGCACTTTCAGCGACAGATCGGCTGCGATCCGAATGGGATTGAGGGCAGTGTCGAACGCCTGCTCCTTGATCGTCAGGCTCTCGACCCGAACAGGGAGAACCCGCCGCTCGCCCCAGATCAGCAGCGTGAGAGGGGCGTCTTCCGCTGCGATGAAGGCCATGCCGCCAAGCGCCAGCGCTTCGTTGACTATCACCAGCGGAGGCGACGGGTAGAGCAGCGTTTCCAGCGCGGCGATGACGGGATGAAGGCCCATCTGCGCCACGGACGCGTTTTGAGAGGGGAATTCGAGCTGGTCGGTGGCGTCGATTTCCACCGTGAAAGTGAGCGTTTCGTCGGGCGGACCGGAGGTGCGTTGCGACTCGCCGCGCGCGCCCGAACCGCCGCTCCCCCGCGCCGTGAGGCTGCGCGAAACCTCGTCAGGATTATATTGAAAGCACCCAGCAGCGGTAGAGCTGATAGGACAAAACCTTCTGGCCAGCCTCGTTGAACACGTCGAGGATCACGTCTTTCCGAAAATCCGCGAGCGACATTTCGGCCCCGGCACCAGAGCCGAAATTCCAGATCTTGTTGGCCCATTGCTCGAAATCGATATCGTGCGTCACACCGCGTTCCAGCGTCAGCGGCTCGTATTTCGAGCGTCCGGGCGATTTGCGGCTGGTGCTGGGGTCGCCGCCCTCGCGATGCTCGACGACTTCGGTCGAGCGCTTCAGGGCCAAAACCTTGCTGATGCCCGCGACGTAGCGGCCATCCCATTTCACCCTGAATTTGAAATTCTTGTAGGGGTCGAACCGTCGCGCGTTGACCGTGAACTGAGCCATCACCAGAACCCTTTCAAATCTCGGCGCGCTGCGCGATCTGATGAATTTTCAGGATGACGAATTCCGCCGGTTTGAGCGGCGCGAACCCGACCTCAATGTTAACGATGCCGCTATCGATATCAAACTGCGTCGTCGTTTCGGAGTCGCAGCGCACGAAATAGGCATCACGCGGCGACGAGCCTTGGAAGGCGCCCTTCCGGAAAAGATCCTGCATGAAGGCCCCGACATTGAGCCGGATCTGCGACCATAATGGCTCGTCATTGGGCTCGAACACCACCCATTTGGACCCGCGATAAAGCGACTCTTCCAGAAACAACGTGGTTCGACGCACGGGCACATATTTCCAATCAGACGCGATCTGATCCGCCCCATCCAGCGTGCGCGCGCCCCAGCAGATGCTGCTGTAAACGGGGAAAGTCCGCAGGCAATTGATGCCAAGCGGGTTCAACGCACCGTTCTCCCGGTCCGTCATCAAATAATCAAGCGCCTGCACGTTCTGCAGCCGCGCATCGGTGCCAGCCGGAGCCTTCCACACGCCGCGTTGGGTATCGGTGCGAGCATAGAGCCCCGCAATCGTGCCGCTCGCGCCGATGCTGCGAAGCCGCCCGCGCGCGAGCGGATCGGAAATCTGAGTGCGCGGAAAATACACCGCCGCATTGGGATGGCGCAGCGTTTCGTTGTCGGCAAGCCATGCCTGCATCTGATCGAGCCGCACGACGTTCGCGGCAATATCGACCAGTACCATTGCGCGCCGCTCTTCGCAATAGATCTCGCACTCGGTATAGAGCGCCCGCATATCCGCCCCTGCCATGGCAGCGGCGTCGGGCACGCACAGGATGTTGAATAGGTCGATGTCTTCCAGCGCATAAAGCCCGGTCTTCGCCGCGCGCACGCCGCGATAAGCCGCCACCGGCACCGCCGTGCTGCCATTCTGGCCGCCGGTCAGCGGATAAGATTGCGGCGAGACAAGCGCGCGCGTCGCGACCGGACCACCGGGATTGAGCAGATAAGTCGCCTGATCCGCGCCCGTGAATCCCATGGTCGAATTGGGTTCGAAGGGCCGTGCATTGCGCCCGGTGCGAATGACGAAACGCGCCAGGTTGAGCGCGGTGTTTTCACCCACAATCTCCACCGTCGCCTCGGACAGATAGGGCTGGAGCGGCAATGGCAGAACGGCGGATTGCGCGCGAATGGCCGTTTGCAGGCCATTGGCCCAATCGGAAAGCCGCCCCGGCGCGGGCGTCGGCGGAATGACGAGCGGAATCGCAGGCTGCGCCGCACCGCCGACCGTCAATGTCAATGTCAGATTGGTCGCGCCGCCCGGTGCGACGGTCGCCGCCGGCTGCGGCCCGCTGACCGTGCCGCTGGCCGCTGGCCGCGCATTGGTAGCAGGCAGCGCCGGGAGGCCGGTCCGGTCGAGTTGCGCCAATGTCGAACCGGCATTCACCGTCTCAAGCGCGTTATCTTGCCCCGGCTGCATTGTGAGATTGTTGAATTTCTCGCTCGCCATCGTCACCGTGCGGTCGCCATCCACCCGCGTCAGGCTGATCGTGGCGTTGAACAGCGTCCCCGTTTCTGTCGCGAGGACGGCCGGTCGCGTCGCGAAATCGATATCGACGCGCAGCGCATCGCCCCATGAGCCGGGGTTCGTCGCCGATTGTCCGCGAATGCGCCGCCCGGCCGAAACGTTGACGATGTTAGTGCCAAATCCGTTCGGCAGCGGCACGGAGGAGGCCCGCGCTGCCGGTGCCGTGACCGTATCGGCAACCCGCACCACGAAACATTCGGTGCCGCCATTCCAATGCCGTGGCGATCCAGATGATCAAGCTGGAAACGGAAGGCTGGGAGAGGGATTACGCGGTGGTTGAACCCGCCGAGCCGCGCTTCAACGAACCGGCGGGATAGGCCCAAAAACGCGAAAGCCTGACCCATCTGGGGGGCCTGCTGATGGAGTCGATCCCTGCCTATTTCCGATCTGTGTCGTTGCCCTACGGCCTTTGGCAAGCCGGACGGCGTTCTTCCAGCCTGGCAGTCCGCCCTATCTCCGGCCATGACGAAATGGTGGTTGAGGAGGCACTGGCGACGGGGGCCAGCGTTGCCCGCGCCGGGAATTTGCTGATCGGTCGATGCGTCGCGCTGAGTGCCGAGGAAGAAGCTCTGGGTTTCGATGCGGCGCGCGCGCTGACGCTCGGGGATCGGGAAATCCTGTTTCGCGCGCTTTATGCGGTGACGGTTTCGCCAAAAATTGCTGCCGGTCTTCCCTGTCCTGCCTGTGGCGAGACCATTGAATTCGATCTCGATTTATCCATTCCGCCAGAAGCGCCGCCCGAGCCGGGGCCGGTGCATCATCTCGATGTTGCGGTGCGACAGGCGACGTGTCGCGTGCTGACCGGGGCTGATCTCGAACAGGCGGCAAGCGCGCATGATCCGATGGCAGCGCTTCAGCACGCTTGTATCAGCGACGATGAGTTGTCCTCGGACACGCTGGCGCGGGAACTGGCGCGGCTTGATCCCAATGCGGAAACGGTGATCGATCTCACTTGCGCGGCATGTGGACACGACACGCAGGTCTATCTCGATGGGTTTGAATTGATCCGGCGCGCGATGGCCGTGCATGGCGGGATTTTCAAGCAGGTGCATTGCCTTGCCAGCGCTTACGGCTGGCGTGAGGCGGATATTCTGGCGATCCCGCGCGCGCGCCGTCGCCGTTATTGCGCCATGGCGAGTGGGGGCGGGTGATGAGTAACTTTTTGACGCGCCTCGTCGATCGCGCGGTTGTTCCGCAGTCCGAAAGTGTGCCGCTCGTCCGACCCCTCAGCGCGATTTATGAGGTCGGCGGTTTTGATACGGAACTGGTGACGCAGGACCTTGAAATCCGCAGAGGCCGCGAGACGAGCAAACTGCGGGACCGCAATGTGAGGGTGGCCCAACCCCGCCCATCGGGCGAGACGAAGCAGCCAGTCCAGTCTCAACCCGTCCGCACGGCGCAGGAGCGTTCGCGCCCGGCTCCTCCGCCTGTTCAGCCGGAACGGGAAGCGACAATCCGCCCGACGGAGAAGGCGGCAACGGTTCCCGCCAAAACACGGGACGACAGTAAAGCCTCACCTCCTGAACCCCGCATCATCGAGCGGCCAGCGGAGACGACAGCGCGTGCGCCCGCCGGTCAGCCGATGACGCTGCAATCGGTGATCGACCACATCTTTCGCGAGGAAGAGGTACTGCGAGAAACCCGCGAGCCAGTGCAGGCGGCGCCTCTCCCCGTTGAACAAAGACGGGACGAGCAACGAGCGGAAACACCACCTCCACTTGTCAGCATTGGTCGCATTGATATTTCGGTCGCGCCGCCGCTTGCCGCAGCGCCTCGCAATGCGGGGCCGCCGCGCTCGCAGGGGTTCGCCGGTTACGGTCGCATTCGTCGCGGGCAGGAACGATAGGGTGTGGCCATGGCGGATTTCAACGCGATTGCCGCCGTGTCCCGCACCCTTCGACGGTTGTTGCTGGACCGCATGGCGAGCGTCGGCGTGTCCGTCACTCTCGCGCCGCCAGATGTGACGATTGCGGGCGTCAATGGCCCGCGCGTCAATCTCTATCTCTATCAAGTGCTTGAACAGGCGCAGCTCAAGAACCAATCAATTCCCGGCCACGAGCATCCCGCAGCCCTCGGGCATCCGCCGCTGTCGCTGACCATGCGGTTTCTCGTCAGCTCTTATGCGCGGTCGGGGGACCAGCAGGATTCGGACATCATTGCCCAGTCCATTCTCGGCGACGCCATGCTGGTGCTGCATGATTTTGGTGGGCGGATGGATGACATGCTGCTTCTCACCAACCGGGCCGGGGCGATTGGCGATCCGGTGCTGGACCCCGTGCTGCAAGCGGAATTCGAGCGTGTCAAGCTGGTGCTGCACCCCATTCCCTTCGATGAGGTGTCGAAGCTTTGGGCGGCGATGCCGGAAGCGAATTTGCGCCGCTCGGTCGTTTATGAAGCGAGCGTTGTGCAGATCCAGGCCCGTCGCCCGCGCCGCCAAGCACAGCCGGTTTTGCGGCGGCGCATTCTGACCTCGGTCGCGCGCCCGCCGGTGCTTGTCGATGCGTATCGGACACCGCCGCCGACCGCGACTTCGCTGCGCGATGGTCGCATTGGCATTGGCGAGGACATCACTATCGAGCATCTGCCGACGGCGGCGGAACGGCTTTACGTGCGGATTGGAACGTTAGAGCCGATCCGCGTGCCGCTGCCATCGAATGGGATCATCCGCATTCTTGTCCCGGACGCGCAATATCCCATCGATCTCGATCATCCAGCAGTGCGGCCTATCCCGCTGGAGGACCAATTGCAACCCGGACCGCTAGAAATCGTTTTGATGTCGGCTGCCGCGGTGGAGGGCGTCGAGGGCGGACTTGATCGCGGCATACCGGTTTCAGCCGATCGCATGCTGCGATCCAATAGCGCGTTGATGCAATTGATCCCGCTTGTGACAATCGTGTCGCCAACTTTCGGGAATGCAGGCGCAATCCTGCGGCTCACCGGTCTGCGCCTTTGGGCCGATACGCTGCCGAGCGAGGTGGTAGTGGCCGATGTCGCGGTGCCGGTTCGCCCGCCGCAACCGGGTGATCCGTGGGCGGCACCGACGCCTGTGCAGGTGGAGGTTCCCGTCAGCGCGTTTGCCTCTTTGCTTCCCCCGCGCGTGACGCCCTACCGCGTCGCGGCCCAAACCAACGGCGTGCGTAGCCGCGAGAACGCGCTGACTTTCAGGCTTGATCCATGACCGCCACAGCGCATGTGCTGCATGACTCTCCGGAGCAGATCGCCAACGCCGATTGGCTTTCGCTGAACGACGACGTGCTGCGTTTGGGCCTTTTGTGGATCGGCGACCGCCTCGCCGGGGAGTTCGATGCGGAATAGCCGCGCTGCCTATCTTGCCGCGCGCGCCGCGATGATCGGGCAGGGGCAGCCCTCGACGCTCGATCTCGTATCGCAATGCTTCTGCCTCGCGCATTGGGATGAAGATGTGTTGCTGCTGGCGCTTGCGCCCGCCATCGATGGTTCCATTGGTCCACGGTATGGGGCGTTGCAGGGTCGGGTGACGGCCTCGCCCTGCACGCCGCATGTGCTGGCGAAACTGCTTTTCTGCTGCGACCGACTGCCCGCCCAAGCCATGCAGCGATTGGCGAGCGAGGCTCCGCTTCGGCGGTACGCGCTGGTGAGCGTTGAGGATGGTTCTTCGCTGCCGATGGGGGCGGCGATTCAGTTGCCCGAGCGAATGCGCGATCTTCTTTGCGGGTTCGGCGGGCATGAAATGGGCATGGATGAAGGTGTGGAACGGCTGGCACCCGTGCCGCTGCCCGAACGCTTGCAGGACCTCGCGACGCTGCTCGCCCAAATCGATGACGAGCCGTTGCGGTTGCAGATTATCGGCCCGTCCGGCGCCGGTCGCACGGCGCTCGCGACCGAAGTTCTTGCGCGGCTTGGCCTTGGTGCTTTGAGCGTCAAGGCGAGTCTCGCGGGATCGGAATCGGCGCTGGCGCGCGATGCGGTGCTTGAGGGATGCGGCATTGTTCTGACTGTCGAGGCAGATGGCACGCCGGGTTTGGCGCGGCGGCTTGATCGGCTTTTGCCGCAGCCTCTCATGATGGTCAGCGAAGCACCCATCGAGGGAATGGAGCACGTTCCTGTCACCCGGATCGATCCCATTTCGCCTGTTGAGCGCGCCGCTTTGTGGCGCGTGGTCGCGGATGTGCCTTCAACCGAGGTGCTGACGGTGGCCGAACAATTCGCGCTCGACCCGAGCCGCATCGCGGCCATCGCGCGGCAACCGGGACTCGCAGTGCGCGGATTGTGGACGGCGTGCCGTGATCTCGGTGCGCGCGATCTCGAAGCGCTCTCGACGCGCATCACGCCGCGCCGCAACTGGGACGATATCGTTCTCGCGCCTGAAACGCGTATCGCGCTGGATGCACTTGTCGCGCAAATCACGGGGCGGGCGGAGGCGTGATCGATTGGCAGCAACCTGGCCCGGCTTGATCTGTCCGGCGGCAATATTTCGACCATCGCGGCCAACGCCGCTTACTGCGCGTGTGCGGATCGCGGGGTGATCGAAATGCGTCATTTGCGTGCCGCAATCGCGGCGGAATATCGCAAGCTTGATCGCGATGCGTCGGGTCTGGGACAGGGTTGAAGGGGCAGGGTGATGGATGCCATTCCCCGCATTCGGATTGATCGCCTTTCAATCAGCGGCATCGATGCGGCAACCGCCAAGGCGCTCGGCCTGGCCATCGAAAAGGCACTTGGCGAGGCGGCGTTGGCTGGTCGCCTTGATCCCCACGCGCAACGGACATTGCGATTGAACCTGAAGGCGGGAGCCGACGCGCGCGCAATTGCCCGCGCGGTGGCCCATGCGCTGGGAACAAGGACCGCAACTTTACCCG
>QHBR01000088.1 GCA_003244015.1 Hyphomicrobiales bacterium
ATATTTTTCGAGGTGCCCTTAACACTATTAGCGCATAGTAGGTGCCTTTGCAACGCGGGTTGTCGGCGGAAGGAAGCCGAGGACCATGCCCTGAAAGGGCGTGCCGGTCGGCTCACCTTGCTGTCATCTGGAAGCCTTTCCATCAACAAATTAGCCGGAATTCCCAAACAGCTGGCAAAACGCAGCTGTAACCCCCTATGTTCCGATACAATTTCGAGCGTTGCATTTGCGAGGCTCGGCGAGCGCGAGGCGCGGACTGGGAGCTTCGAGGAGGCGGTGGCGGCCTATCGCGAGGCGTTGAAGAAAACGCAGCCGCCGCGCACGGCCGCTCCATCCAACCGCCTAAAGTACCAGGTTTCCGCGTATCCCACTCTTCTCAAGGCCGCCGATGTATGATGCCTTGTAAGGTTATCGGCCTCGACCGGACAAAAATGTTTCACGTGAAACATTTTTGTCCGGTTGGCGGTGATTTCCTTACATTCAACTACACCCCGTCGTCGCGCCGCAAGTGTCGCACTTCAAGCACGTCCCATTGCGCACGAGGGTAAAATTCCCGCACTCGCCGCAAGCCTCGCCCGTAAAACCTTTCATCCGCGCCTGACTGCGCTTCTCGGTGACGGCCGCCCGCTCGGCGGGAGTCGTCCGCTCCAGCCCGCCGAGTTCCGCTTCGACTTCCCGCTCAAGCTCGCCTTTGAGCGCCGTCGCGGCTTGCGGCCCGCCGCCCTGCACCAGCATCAATTTGTCGGCCTTGGAGCGCACAAAACCGCGCGATACGAATTTCGTGGTTCCCGATGGCCCCGCGCCTTGCGGCGGCCGGCTTTGCTCCTCGCCTGTTCCCAGCACGTCGTGGCCGATGTCGGAAGGGTCGATATGAGCGAGATCGTTGCGGCCTAAATAAGAGATCGCAAGCTCGCGAAACATATAGTCGAGGATCGAGGTCGCGTTCTTGATCGCGTCATTGCCTTGCACCAGCCCCGCCGGCTCAAAGCGCGTAAAGGTGAAGGCGTCGACATATTCTTCCAATGGCACGCCATATTGCAGCCCAACGGAGATCGCGATGGCAAAGTTGTTCATCAGCGAGCGGAAGGCCGCGCCCTCCTTGTGCATGTCGATGAAAATTTCGCCGAGCCGCCCATCCCCATATTCGCCGGTGCGCAAATAGACCTTGTGGCCGCCGACGACCGCTTTCTGCGTATAGCCTTTGCGGCGGTCGGGCAGGCGCTCGCGCTCTCTTATCCGCTCGATCCGCTCGACAATTTTTTCGACGATCTTTTCGGCGACGGTCGACGCCCGCGCCGGGGCGTTCGCGGCGATCAGCGCCTCGACGGCGTCCTCCGCCTCGCAATCGTCATCGGCGATCAGCTGGCTGTTCAACGGCTGCGACAATTTCGAGCCGTCGCGGTATAGCGCATTCGCTTTCAGACCGAGCCGCCAGGAGAGCATATAGGCCGCCTTGCAATCCTCGATGCTCGCATCGTTCGGCATGTTGATCGTCTTCGAGATCGCGCCGGAGATGAAAGGCTGCGCCGCCGCCATCATGCGGATGTGGCTTTCGACGGCAAGGAAACGTTTGCCGGTGCGCCCGCAGGGGTTGGCGCAATCGAACACGGCGTAATGCTCCGGCTTCAAATGCGGCGCGCCTTCGAGCGTCATGGCGCCGCAGACGAAACTATTGGCGGCGTCGATCCCGCCGCGGGAAAAGCCCAAAAAGCTCAAAAGATCGAAGTTTCGATCTTCCAGCTTTTCGGCCGGAATTTTGAGCGCGCCGGCGAGGAACTCCGCGCCAAGAGTCCATTTGTTGAAGACGAATTTGATGTCGAAGGCGCTCGCCAGCGTCGCCTCCAATTCGGTGAGTTTTTCCGCCGTAAAACCTTTCGCGGAAAGGCTCTCGTGATTGATCGCCGGCGCATTTTGCAAGGAGCCATGCCCCGTCGCATAGGTCACGATCTCGTCGATCTCGGTTGCCGAATAGCCGAGCGAGCGCAATCCTTCGGGCACGGCGCGGTTGATGATCTTGAAATAGCCGCCGCCCGCGAGTTTCTTGAATTTGACAAGCGCGAAATCGGGCTCGATGCCCGTCGTGTCGCAATCCATCACGAGGCCGATGGTGCCGGTCGGCGCGACGACGCTTACCTGCGCGTTGCGATAGCCATGGTTTTCTCCGAGCGTGACGGCGCGCGCCCAGGCGGCGCGGGCATGATCGCCAAGCGCTTTGCGAGGCAACGCCAGATGGTCGAGCGGGACCGGCGCGATCGACAAAGCCTCAAAGCCGGAGGCCTCGCCATTTGCCGCGCGGGCGTGGTTGCGCATCACCCGCAGCATCGGGGCGGCATTCTCCTTGTATCCCTCGAAGGCGCCGAGCTCGCCCGCCATCTCCGCCGATGTGGCATAGGCAACGCCTGTCATGATCGCCGAAAGCGCGCCGCAAATCGCGCGGGCCTCATTGCTGTCGTAGGCGATGCCGGACGACATCAACAGCCCGCCGATATTGGCGTAGCCAAGACCGAGCGTCCGATAATCGTAAGAAAGCCTGGCGATTTCCTTGGCCGGAAATTGCGCCATCATGACCGAGATTTCGAGCACGATCGTCCACAGCCGCGCCGCGTGTTCATAGGACTCAATATCGAATTCGCCTGTCGCCGCGTCGCGGAACTGGAGCAGGTTGAGCGAGGCGAGATTGCATGCCGTATCGTCCAGAAACATATATTCCGAGCACGGATTGGAGGCTGTGATCAATCCCGCCGCCGGACAGGTGTGCCAATCGTTGATCGTCGTATGATATTGCAGGCCGGGATCGGCCGAGGCCCAAGCGGCGCGGCCGATCTTGTCCCAAAGATCGCGGGCCTTCATCGTCTTATGCGGCTTGCCGTCGATGCGCCGGGTCAAGGTCCAATCGCGATTCTCCTCGACCGCGCGCAAAAATTCGTCGCTCACGCGCACGGAATTGTTCGAGTTCTGGCCGGAGACGGTGAGATAGGCTTCCGAATCCCAATCGACCGTAAAAGTTTCGAAATCGATGTTCGTGTGGCCCTGCCACCCCATTTGGATGGTTTTCTTGATCAAGGCGTCGGGGACGAAGGCGCGCCGCGCGAGCTTGATTTCTTTTTTTAGCGCGGGGTTCTTCTCCGGATCGAAACAATCGTCGCCCGGCCCTTCGCAATTGACGCAGGCGCGCAGAATAGCCTTGACCGCCTTTTGCAAAATTTTCGAGCCGGTGACGAGCGCGGCGACTTTCCGTTCCTCCTTCACTTTCCATTCGATAAAATCCTCGATGTCGGGATGATCGGCATCGACGATGACCATCTTTGCTGCGCGCCTTGTCGTGCCGCCCGACTTGATCGCGCCCGCCGCGCGATCGCCGATCTTCAAGAACGACATCAGGCCGGAGGATTTGCCGCCACCGGAAAGCTTTTCGTTCTCGCCGCGCAATTTGGAAAAGTTCGAGCCGGTGCCGGAGCCATATTTGAAGAGCCTGGCTTCGCGCACCCAAAGATCCATGATCCCGCCATCGTTGACGAGATCGTCGGCGACGGACTGGATGAAACAGGCATGCGGTTGCGGATGCTCGTAGGCCGACTTCGACTTGACGAGTTTCTTGGTCTCGTGGTCGACATAATAATGGCCCTGGCTTGGCCCATCGATACCATAGGCCCAATGGAGCCCGGTGTTGAACCACTGCGGCGAATTCGGCGCCGCCATCTGACGCGCCAGCATGAAGCGCAATTCGTCGAAGAAGGCGGAGGCATCCGCTTCCAAGTCGAAATATTTGCCCTTCCAGCCCCAATAGGTCCAGGCGCCGGCGAGACGGTCGAAGACTTGGGCCGCCGAGGTCTCGCCCCTCTCGCGCCCGGACTTCGGCAAGGCCGCGAGCGCTTCTTCGTCCGCCACGGAGCGCCAAAGGAAAGCGGGAACCGCGTCTTCCTCGATCCGCTTCAACCGGGCGGGCACCCCCGCCCGGCGAAAATATTTTTGCGCGAGCACGTCCGCCGCGACCTGGCTCCAAGCGGCGGGAACTTCCATGTCACCTTGCGCGAAAACGATCGAACCGTCGGGATTGCGGATTTCGCTCTTGGTCGTCCGGAACGCGATTTCCGCGTAGGGGGAGTTTTCAGGCTTGGTGTGGCGCCGCTCGATTCGCATTTGGTTGTGCCCCCTAAAGCCGAGTCTCACCAGATATTGTGTTTAACGAACGTTTCAGATACGTTAAACATGGCGCACGTGTCGGTGGTCGGCAACATCCGTTTCCCTGTTAGGCACAAGTAAGACAGCTGTGAGCGGGGGTGCTGCGCTATTGACTACCGTCGCGAATCGCGGTCGGACCCATTACGAGGCTGTATTCTAGTTGACAACCACAACACAAGCGGTACTGTAGAGCCATAGCCTACAGGTTTGGCAACGGCCAGCGTCCTCGCCGAAGCCAATTTTCAAGGCGAGGTGGCCGCTTTTGAGCGGCTAGAGGCAATCGTGGGCCTGACGACCATATTTGCGCGGTTTGAGGCGTCCCTATGTAAGATCGCTGGCGTACGATCAAAGGGCTTCACGAAAGGTTTACCATCTACCACAAAGAAGCCAAAGAAGGCTTGCCAATACGCCACGTGCCTCTGAAGGTGGGGCACGTGCGGTGTCGCGGTGCTGATATGGAACAGAATTCATTAGCGTTGGAATACCAAGCTGAATATGGGCGCGCCAGGTGGAATCTTAGCCTCTCGGCTTCGCGCGCAGTCCGCGTCTTTGGTCCTGGCCTCCCTGAACAAGTTCTTGATTTGCCGATTTTTCAATCTTGTCCTTTCACCGATGATAGATCCAATTCTGTTTTGGTCCGCAAGAACGGATTGTAATCTTTCTCGTAAAAGTTTTTCTTCCAGTCGAATCTGTCCAGGAATATCAAACCCAATGCCGTGAAACATGAAAGTAGAATGCGGGCACGCATATCTTTCCTGTCCAGCAAGGAATATGGCATTACCAATAGAATCTACGTTTCCAACGTTATGAGTAGTGAGTTTCACTGGAAAAGAACGTAAAATATTAAATAGATTTAGTCCATTCATTACGTTCCCACCAGGCGTGGATAGTAGGAGATAAACTTCCTGTATCCTCATATTTATTTGCTGGCATAGAAGCGCGATAAGAGTTTCAGTTGTACTTGGGTTGATCTCTGCCGAGCATGAAACATAAATTTTTTCTTGAACTATGCGCGGCGGAGCCGACACATTTTGAAAGACGCTGCCGATGGTTGGCGGTTCCGACGTCGGAGCGCCGCCAGAATGTATTGCTTCTATATCCGAACCATTTTCCATGAGGTGTTACCAAATAATTCCTATCTGTGATCTATGGGGGTAAATCCTCGCTATGGACAGCACGCTCCGGCGGGTTCACAAACGCCCGGCGCCGGCGGGAGAGTTCCCGCAACGCCGAAGGCAGAGCAACCACATGAAATGGTTCTATCGGATTTTCACCTGGTGGAACGGCCAGACCCTGAATACAGCGCTGCACACATTGCTCTTCGGCAAATTCGCCGGCAAGGACGAATTCGGCAACCGATATTATCGCAGACGGAAAATCGACAAGGCGCTGGGTTTCGAGCGCCGCTGGGTCATTTATGCCGGGGAGAGCGAGGGGTCCATGACTCCGCCTGGCTGGTATGGCTGGCTGCATCACACGGCCGATAGCCCGCCAACCGCCGAGAATTACGCCGCCCGCGCGTGGGAATTGCCGCATCTGCCGAATATGACCGGCACGCCGCAAGCCTGGCGTCCGCCGGGCTCGACCTTGGCCGCCAATGCGCGGCCTCCGGCGACCGGTGATTACGAGGCCTGGACGCCGGAAGGCTGAGATTGGAGCTTGACCAATGGGCGGGGGCTGTCATTCGTTCAAAGCGCCAAAAAAGTGCTTGCCATCTGGCCGTCCACATATGGCCTAATGGCGTTCGGCGCCGTC
>QHBR01000155.1 GCA_003244015.1 Hyphomicrobiales bacterium
ATTTTTCGAGATGCCCAGATGAAGCCGATTGTTTTACATATCAGCAATGATTTTCCTGACTTGCTGGCCCCTAACAAGACGCGGGCCGTCATCAATCTGGTTGAGGGAACGCCGGAATTCCGGCATGTCGTTTATTCGCTGAACCGCGTTAACGGCTGGTCCGGCATTGCCTCCCGGTCGTTCGGCGAAGACCGTACAGAGGTGGTCTATCACGCCTTACCCAAGGGGCTTTTTTGGGAATCGCGCCTGCGCGAAGTTGCGGACTGGATCGCGGCGGACCTGAAGCAACGCGCCATCGTTCCCGACCTGATCGAAGCGCATAAATTCACCATTGAGGGCTTGATCGGCCTGCAACTCGCGGACCATTTCGGGAAGCCGCTTGTTTGCGATATTCAGGGCAAGACAGACGCGAAAATCCTGAAAGCAAAACCGGGGCTGCGCCTGCGCTACCGTCAGATTGCCGCCCGCTCTTCCCTTGTGTTTTCCTATTCGCCGTGGCCGCTGCCGCTGTTTCGTCAACTGGTCGGGGGGCTGGACGCCGCGAAATGCCGCCTGCTCCCGGTCGTTCCCGCCATTGATACGTTAAGCCCCGCGCCGGTCATCGCGGAAAATCGCCTGCTGACCGTTTTTAATTTGGATGGCTGGCAGAACAAAAATCTGCGGGGCGTAATGGCGGCAATGAAAACGCTGACAGGCCGCTTTCCTGACCTGTCACTTGACGTTTACGGTGGTGGTCGGGCGGACTCGCTTCAGGCCGTGGTGCGGGCCGTCAGGAGTTCCGGCGTCGCAAACCGCGTCAATGTCTGCGGTGACAGACCAAACGGCAAGCTGCCGGAAACTATGAAACGCTACGCCGCGTTCGTGATGCCGTCGCAGCGGGAAACTTACGGCTTGGTGTATGCCGAGTCTCTGTTCGCTGGTCTGCCTGTGCTGTTTTCAAAAGACCGAGGGATCGACGGCTATTTTGACGAAAAATCTATCGGTTATGCCTGCAACCCTTTCGCGGTTGCGGACATCGCGGATGGCATTGCTCATGTGCTCACGCATCAGGTGGAACTGAAGCAATCCATAGCCCGGCTTCACGAAACTGGTGGGCTCAACAAAATCCGCAAGGCGGCGATTCTGGAAGTTTACCGCACCGGGTTAGAAGAGGCTTTGAGAACATGACCCGCCGCGTGATTTTGTTTTGGTTGGCCGCTGCGTTCATCGTTCTGCTTCCGGGGCAGGATGGCGCGGGCGGACGCGCTGACGGAGTCGCCGCCGTCCCTTGTCGATGCTGCGACTATCGACATTCATTCGGGGCCAGGTGTGCAGCGTTTCGTGCTCGCTCCTGACAAAGACTATGTTTTTCGCATAGGCCCGGAAAGCAACGGGTTCGTCGTCACGACTGAAATTAAAATCATCGGCGGGCGAAATATCTCCATTGTCGGCGGGCATATCAAGCGGGCGGACAATACCCCGACGAATGACGCGGCGGACACAGGAGAGCGCAGGACGCGGGCGGACAGTTCGCTGAACATTCTCGGTCAAAGCGGCGTCGTCTATGTCGAGGGCTTGCTAATCGACAATAACGGACAGTTCGGGGTGGATGGCCTCGATCTGGGGGGCGGCGATGTGGGCGGACAGTTGAAGTCGGGCGATTTCATATTGAAAAACATTCACATTCGCGGCGTTCATGGAACGTCGAACGCGCAGAATGGAAAGCCCGTGCAACATGCTGACGGGCTGCAAACGTGGGGGCCGGTGCGGTCGCTAAAAATCGACGGCATGACCATCTACAGTAGCTGTCAGGGGATCAATATACAGCCTCAGTTTTCAATCGGTCTTGCGGAAGTGAAGCATTTAAATCTGCGCTATCCGATACCCGATGTCGCAAGCGGCGGTGCAAATTGTTTCGCGTTCTGGCTTGGGGATGGTCGCCACAATATGTTCGGATTTCCGGCCCGTTACGAATTTGAGGATGTGTATGTGCAAGCAAGAAAGGCGTGGAATGCGCCGTGGCAAAACACCTCCATTGCGCCCGATTCAGGAATGCCGCACGGGGTAAAACTCGTGCCCGGCTATAAGGATCGCGCCTATTGGACAACACTCGTCCGGGATGACCAGATCGTTAGCGGCTATATTTCAGAGGGAATCCCGCCCGGCGGGGATTTCTGCCCTCCAGAGCGCATAGCGGATGATGCGGGAAAGGTCGTGTATGTGCCGCAGTTCGATCATGCCGGGGCGAATCCCCAAGGTTTCACCGGAAAAACGCGCAAAAATCATCAAGGCGCTGAAGGCCAACCCGAACGCGGGCGCGGTCGCCAGAGAAATTGGCGGCGTGGCGAAATCAACGGTTTGGACGATTGCGAAGGACACAGGCATCAAGCTTGCCGGTAAACGTGGTGGCGTTTTAAGTCCCCCCGTATTTGGACTTTACCCCCCAGAGGGGGCCGAAAGGTCCAGCACGTCGCAAGAGCGCCGCGCTAGAGCCTAAGCCTTAAGCCGTGAAATCATGCTGTGGCTGACGTTGTAGGATCGCCCTATCTGCTCAAGCGTTTCGTCGCCATGATCGCGCCGCCTGACGGCCTCGCGTATCTGGTGGGCGGTCAGTTTCGGCTTGCGCCCCATCTTCACGCCCCGCGCTCTGGCGCGTTCCCTGCCCTCGCCGGTGCGGGCGCGGATTAATTCGCGTTCAAACTCTGCCAGCCCGCCTAAGACCGTCAACATCAGCCGTCCGTGCGCGGTCGTGGTGTCAGCCCATGCGTCGCCAAGGGACCGGAAGCCCGCGCCGTTGTCGGCAATGGCGGCAAGGGTATTGAGAAGATCGCGGGTTGATCGCGCCAGCCGGTCAAGGCGCGTCACCATCAGCACGTCGCCTTTTCCGAGGTGGTCAAGGGCGCGGCGCAATCCGGCCCGGTCGGACCTCGCGCCGCTGGCCGTCTCGCGGAAAACCTTTTCCGCTCCTGCGGCGTGAAGCGCCTTCACTTGCGCGTCAACGCTCTGCCCGTCTGTCGATACCCGTGCATAGCCGTATTTCATGCCGGAATTCTGCACGTCATTTTTGCACAAGAAAAGCCCTTAAAGATCAAAGGGCCGGGTTATGTGCATAATTCTTGATATTTGCACCAACAAAGGAAGTGCTCGAACCGCGAGCACCCTCTCGTCCCATACAGCGAGATAGAAAGTGCCATCACTTTTCTGCATGAGCAGGTCATGCACGGTCGCCGATTCGCTCGGGATCGAATAGTTCAGGCTTCCTGTAGCTTTGGAAATCGTGTCCGCCAAGATCGTTGTGAAATTGTGGATGTATGTCGCGGAAATTTTCGGCGTTGAATCCTTATGGTAAATCCCCGTGCCATCCGTGTCCCCGCCCTCGTAGTCGCGCATCTCATAGATAAAGGTGTAGCGCCACCCGCGCTTGAACTGGGCCAGGTACAGGTTCAAGAAAAGTTTGCCTTGCTGAACCTCGGTCAACGGGTGCGCACCCCCCGTCCCCCATCCTGTTTCCGTCGTGACCATCGGGAGAGTTAAGAGGGCTCTGTTGCATTCGTTTGCGTCTGGTGGTGAAACTGGCGCCTTTCGCAGAGGTCTCAGCTATGTCCGACTTCAAAGGCCGCCGTTTTCCGAACGACATTATTCTGGTCTGTGTCCGCTGGTATTGTAAATACGGGATCAGCTATCGCGACCTTGAGGAAATGATGGCGGAGCGCGGCGTCGTGGTCGGGCAGTCCTCGCGCAACTTCAGAGCCTTCGCGAGGAAACGTCGCGCCGATTTCGCCGTCCGGCGCGGCGACAGCATGAAATCGATGGTCTCGCCGTTCTTGTCGATCGCGCGATAGAGATACGCCCATTGACCCGCGACCTTCACATAGGTCTCATCGACTCGCGATCACACGACGCTATTTCGCTGGGTTCAGCGCTACGCGCCGCTCATGGAAAAGCGCATCCGCTGGTATCAGCGTTACACGGACGCCGCCTTGCGGATTGGCACGGGCCGTGTTATATTTAAATATAACTTATGAGGTGTATCATGTACACGGCAAAACTGAGGGCGGTTGGAGGGTCGGTCATGTTCGCGATCCCCAAGCCCATGCTGGACGGTCTGGACCTGCATGCCAACCAGCAGGTTGGCGTCTCGATTTCCGGGGGGCGCATGATTGTCGAGCCGAAGGTGAGGCTGGCCGCGCTATACCCTGGCCGAGCTTATGGCTCAATGCGACCTGGATCAGCCGATGACGGCCGAAGACCGGGAATGGCTGGATGCGCCACCGGTCGGCCGTGAAGGAATCTGATGGATCGAGGGGATATTTATCATGTTGATCTCGATCCAGCCAAGGGCAAGGAACAACAAGGCGCCCGGTATGTGCTGATTGTTTCGCCGCGCGATTTCAACCGTGGCGGAACGTCGTTCGTCTGCCCGATCACGCAAGGCGGCAACTACGCCAGAAATCAGGGCTTTGCCGTCTCGCTCTCCGGGGCCGGAACAAACGCGCAAGGCGTGGTCCTCTGCAATCAGCCGCGCACTCTCGACATCGCCGCCCGTGGCGGCCGGTTCTCCGAAAAAGCGCCGGAATATATCGTCGATGAGGTCATAGCGAAGCTGCAAACCCTGCTCGATTGATTCGGTTCCTATCCCTAAACCGGAGCGATCAGCGGAGGATTCCCGCCGACTCTCCGCATCGGCGAGCCTCGTTTGAATCAAATTATTCCACTCCGGCGAAGGTTTTCGCCGCGGGCTTCGCATCGTTCTGGTCCACTCCGGCCTTCGCCTCTTCGACCGCCTCGTGGAGGCAAAAATCGAGCGCCTCCCTGAAGGTGGTTGCACAGAAATCCGCTTTTGTCCTAGCGCACAGCTCGCTTGCTTGTCCGGGACCGCTCTGCCAGAAACCGGCGAGAATCTTGACCTCGCCGAGGCGCCGGCGCAGACGCCGAACCACAAAGCGGGCTCCCGCCGTGCTCAGATCGGCATCGAGATAGGAGAGGCATACTACCCGCGCGGCATCGGTCGAGAGGCGTGAAATCCGGCCACTGCCAAGCCCCTTCCCCGCGGGCTCAACCTTGGCTTCGATGCCGTGTCTTCCGAGAATCTGCGCAAGCAGAGCTGCCGCCGCTTCATCGAGTAAACTGCGGCCTGCAATGCAGAGAACCGGTTTTTGGCTTTCGCGCCCCGGCGCGAGCTCGGCGCGTCCCCTATCGGGCGGCGCGGTCTCGACGCTTCCCGTTTCGCTCGGCGGAGGTGAGCCAGGTGACTTCAGCACGGCATCGGTTGTCGCCGCCTCGGGCGCCGGGGTCGATGCGACGGGCTCATTCCTTGATCCGCTTTTGCCGAGGCTCATCGAGCACGGCGCGGCGGAGATCCACCTGCGCCATCAGCAAAGCCTGAAGCGCCACCTCGTCGTAATAGTCGATGAGCGAATTGGTTTTCAAGAATTGCTCGGCCTGGCCGGAGACTTCCGAGGAGTCCCCGGCCAGCATGCGCTGATAGAAGTTTTCGGCCGGAGTAAGAGGCGGCGCGTCGCCGAACATGACATCGAGAAAAGCCAGCCGCTCCACGTGCCGCCCGAGCACGACAAGACAGACCGTGAGCGGGGTCGACAATACAAGACCGACGGTGCCCCACATCCACCACCAGAATGTCGCCGAGATCACGACAGCGGCCGGCGAGATTCCCGTACTCTGGCCATAGAGCCAAGGCTCGACCGCCTGCCCGATGATGGTTTCGACAAAAAGAAACAAGGCCATGGTTTCGAGCGCCATGCCCCAGCCCGGATCGATCGCCACCCCCAGGGCCATGGGAAAACCAGCGGCGATGACCGGGCCGAAGTAGGGGACGAACCGCAGCAAGAATGCGGCGACGCCCCAAAGGATCGGGCTCGGAATGCCGATGAAATAGAGGCCAACTGCGACGATGACGCCGAAGGATGCGTTCACAAGGGTTTGAATCAAAAAAAATCGGCTGAGCCGCCCCGCCGCGTCATTCATCGCCAAAGTCGTGCGGTGCAAATCGCTCGATCCGGCAAGTCTGATGAAGCGGTTGCGCAAATCCTCGCGCTGCAAAAGAACGAAGATGACGAAGATGACGACGATGAAGGCCGACTCCAGAGACGCAAGCGCGGTTCCGGCGATGGTCTCCACAATGGCGAAAGGCCCCCACGCCGCCTCGTGAACCTCGACCGGAACCGGCCGCTGGTTTTCCTGGCTCTCGGTCAGTTGGTTCTTTGGTTGGTTCGCCGGCGCGGGGCGATGCGGATTGATTTCGCCGACGTTTTTGAGCGCGGCCGAAACTTTTGCAAAGAGGGCGTTATCAGCGGCGGCATCGCGCAACTTGACCATCTTGGCAGTGACCGTCGCCTGATATTTCGGCAGATCAACAGCCAGTTCGGAAACCTGCCGGGTCAAAACAGCGCTGACCAGAAATGCAATGACCAGCGCCGCAAGGACGACAATCAAGACGGAGAGAACACGACCCAAACCCCAGCGCCGCAGCAGGAGGACTGGCGGCGACAAGACAAAACTCACCGGAATTGCGATCGCGATCGGAATGAATATTTCGCGCCCGACATAAAGCATCGCCACCACGAGCGCGACCACAAAAAGAGTGGCAAGCATTTCGAGCGTGCGCGCTTGATCGGGCTCCGGCCGGGGACGAGCGGGCGGACTTCCGAGAAAATCGCTCATTTTTTTGTCTCTGGGATACGAACTCCGTCCGCGTGACCGAAGGCATGCGCCTTGGGGGCGGATGACGGGGTCAACGTCACCGCCGGAAGAGATACCGGGACGCAGGCGCAGACCAACGAAAGCGAGGCCCACCCCAAACCACATTGTGTGACGTTCGGCGTTGCTCCTGTCGGCTTTCCGTTGTGGTTAGCACTGGGCCGCGGTCGGCCACAGTTTCGCGGGCGATCGCGTCCTTCATTTTGCCCGTGCGTGGCGATTTTTCCAAGCCGGGCAACGTATCGCAATCCCACGTCGTCGAACCGGCACGAGATACGGTTGCTGACCTTATCGACGTATTCTCGGTTCGTCTAATTTCCGCTATTGCCGCTGCGCTTCACCACGCCGTTCGTAGCCTGAGCGGCCTTCGTTCCCATTTTCGCGATCGTAGGACTTCCGCTGGTGGATGCCATAAGCACATCCGGCGGCTGCTCCGATTCCGCCATGCCCGCGAAGTGACCAGCTATGCCGCCGACAATCGCACCTTTAATGCAGCCGCCTGGCTTCGCACCAGCTGGGAACGCGAATGTCATAGCGGCAACACTGAAGAGGCCCGGAATCAAAAACGCCTTTTTCATGAATTCCTCCTTGTTTAGGCTTTGTAACCGTTGAGGTGCCCGTTGAGGTGCCCGTTGGTTCCTGCTCGGTGGCCCGTTTTCATTTTTGGCCGTGGTCGCCCTCGCCGAGCAGCGCGAGAAAATTCAAACGCGCACCGGTTTCCACTGGTGGCCAAAGCCCATAGCTCCGAATTATTGATCTTTGGCTAACACAGTGACATCGGATGGGTAATTCGGCTTGCTTCCAGAGTCGCGCCGCACCCGGGCGTTGCCGGATTTGGCCAGCACCTTCTCGCGTCGCTTGGAACCGCTCTCCGCGGGCGGAGGAATCGCGGGTCAAGCGATTTCGGAGGGGAGCCCGTAACTCCGGCATAGCGCGCCACAGCTTTTTCGTCGCGCAGGTTCGGGGACGAGGATCTCCCGCACCAGCATGTCCGCGGTCTCGATGCCGACGCCGATGATGCGAGCCAGAAGGAGCACCATCGCATGCGGGCCCCGATCCGGAGCTTGGTCCAGGCGCTGCTGGCGGGCTTGTTCAATCGCCTTGATCTGCTCGCGGAGCATGGCAAGTCGCGCCATGAGTGCGTCCCGATCAAATGGAATCATTTGATCGATAAGGACGCAGCTCGAATTCAAAGAGTTGGAGCATGTCAGAATCGAAAAAGTCGAGCAACTTTTTCGGGACATGCTCATGTCGCGGCCGATTTCGTCGCGCGTATTTTGCGGAATCGGCGTGTCCTCCGGCGTCCACAACGCCTCCAGGCCCTCCGGCGCCTTGCGCAATTGAGGC
>QHBR01000202.1 GCA_003244015.1 Hyphomicrobiales bacterium
ATGGTCCGCGCGACCTCACCCGCCAGGTGGCGGCCCTCGGCCCCGGCAAAAAGGTGGATTTTGATCTATTGGCGCGATGGATCGGAGAAAACCACGTCGGTAAACCTTGGCTCACTCCCGGACGACAAGGAAGCGCGTGCCCGGCCGGACGCGAGCCAGGACAATAACGCGTTTAGCGGCCTAGGCCTCACGCTTGCCCTCGCCTCAAGTGTTCAGGGAGCGGGAAGCGACGGCGTGGTGGTGTCCGACATCGATCCCGATGGCATCGCCGCCCAGAAGGGCTTGCAGATCGGCGACGTCATTCTTGAGGCGGGCGGCCGTGTCGTCAACCAGCCTGCCGACATCAGCGCGGCGCTAGCGGAGGCCAAAAAGGACAATCGCAAGGCGGTCCTTTTGCGGGTCAAGGGCAGCGAAGGTACGCATTTCGTCGCGATCGTGGTCAAACCGGCTTCCTGAGCCTCACGCCCGGTTGCGGTTCGCATGCAACAAATCCTGGGCGGTGCGGTTTATTGAACTTGAAGCGCCGGCGAATCACGCTGCGGAGCTTGAAATACGTATCGCCAAAATTCCCAACCGTTCGTATCCGGGAATTTCGCGCGCGAATGCTTGACCATCGCATCCCCCGGAAGAAGTTGCAGGAACGTGCCGACGGGATACTCGTTGTCAGGCATGCTGTTCTTAAAGATACGCTCGGCCTCCTCAAGCTTCGCAGGATCGGAGTTCCTGATGAATGTGGGCGATTCTCCCCAACCGGGAAATAACACTCCGGAGACCAGACTCCCTGGCTGGGGGACCTGGATTCGAACCAAGATCGACGGAGTCAGAGTCCGCTGTTCTACCATCGCGCGCGCGTCAGCGCGCGGCGAGTGAGCGGGTTGGCCAAGAATAGGCGATTCTGGTGCCGTTTTGGCCGGGGCGACGAGCGCCATAACTGATTGACATTGAGGTGTTCTGACTTTGAATGCACCCGACTATTGACAAGGAAAACGGATAAAAGGCCATTCTTCGACGATCCAGTCCGAGGAGAAAGTGAAATGACTGATCCGGACGGTCCCGCGGAAGAAACTCCGCGCCGCTATCGGAACCCACCAATTGAGCATCGCTTCCGCAAGGGCGTCTCTGGCAATCCCACGGGACGACCGCGCAAGACGCGCGCGCTTGCCGGCGCCAAAATCGGTGGCCAGCCGGCTGGATTCGAAGATCGGGTAAAATCGCTGGCGATTGAGGAGGCGTCGAATTATAAAAATTCGTGAAGGCGATCGGGTGGAGAAGGTCCCGGTTATCCAGGCTATCATTCGCAAGGTCGCCGTAGCCGCAGCCAATGGCAATACGCGTGCGCAGCAAACCTATCTGAATCTGCTGATCGGCGCCGAAGCCGACCGGCGAGTGGCAACCAGGAGATGCTCGAGACCGCGGTCGTCTACAAGGAACATTGGGGCCGAGTCCTCGCTGAGCGCGCCCGCAGTGGCGCCACCGGGCCAGAGCCAGTTCCTCACCCTGACGACGTCATCATCGACCCCGAGACAGGAGAAGTCCGATTCGATGGCCCGGTTGAGGAGGAACAGAAGGCGGCGGAGAAATGGTTGCGTGCCAAGTCGCCGGAGTTGATGCGAAGGCTGATGCAAATCAATGAGCAGCTCGAGTCCGATCCAGAAAATTCGGAACTGCGCAAGGAACAAAGGGAACTCGCGAAGATCGTTGACTGGCTCCGCGACGACACACTGAAATGTAGCATGAAACGTACCATTCGAGATGCACTAAGACGGGCGCCGGAGAAATCAAGAAAGGATTGAAGCCAAATTGCCCAGAGGCGAGTACCGTGTGTCATCCGACACGCGGTCTGGGGCTCTAGCCGCGCTCCCGTCAGTCAACAGATCTTCCGACCGCCTCGGATGAGGCGACATTCCGCCTTGGGCGTGGTGGCGGTCGCCGAGAGCGGCGAAAGACAAGGGCAAGCCAACGCGGCGGTGGCGTGCGCACCGGGACTCCTAGGGGCGGAGCGTCCTCTGGGTCGGAACCTACGACGGCGGTCTGGCGCGGCGAAACAAGGACGGGGTCGGAACCGACGCAGCAGATTTTGATTCCGCCATGTGGAGGTTCGAATCCTCTGAGGGCAGCCATATAATACCAACCGCCCTAAGTTTTAACCTGTGCCCAATCTCTGGTTCCAATTGAAGTGATGACCTCGGATTTGGCCATCAGGGCGGCCCAGGCATCGCAACACGCGGCGAGGATCGCCGCGTAGCGGTCCCAGACGCAGTGGCTGAGAAAATTGCGGCGCAGATAGTCCCATATGTCCCGAGCGAAGCGCATCAAATGCCCTTGATGCGCAGAGAGCTGCCGAAGGATCGGCCGAGTTCAGCGCCAGCGCGGAGGGCGGCGGCGGCAGCAGCACGATATCCTCTGGCCCAATGAGCTGCGCCGAGCTGGGCCAGCCGACCACCAACGGGGACACGACCTGGAGGAGGTCAGGTGACAATGAGTCGGGCATCAGGGTCTCCGAGGTTGATTGCTGCTCAGGGCACGAGAACGGCGGCGCCTTCAAACCGGCCGGCGCGGAGATCGGCCAGGGCCTGGTTGGCCTGGCTGAGCGGGTAGCGGGTGGTCTTGGTGACGATGCCGATCTCCGGGACGAAACGCAGGAAATCGAATCCATCCTGCCGCGTGAGATTGGCGACCGACACGAGCTGGATGGCTGCCCACCAGCGCTCGCCGAGGTCAGGCTCGGGTAAGCGCCGTCCGTTCGATGCTCTTGGCGAAAAGCGGCGTCTCGCCCTGGTTGTGCAGTGACGACGCCTTCTGCCGCGCGGCTGCGGCCTCCTCGAACGAGATGCCGTGCTTGATGAAGGCGAGGAACGGCTCGGTCGCGCGCGCCGTGACATGGTTGGTATATTCGCAGCTGTTGTCGTCGATCTTCCTGACCGAGAGGTCCCACGTCACTTCGGATGTCGTGCGCCCATTCGGCGGGAAGACGTCGGTAATCGACACCAGTTTCACATGATCCTTCTGCCCGCTCGACATTAGTTCTGCACGAGGAGAGAGCCACCGATCATCTCAACGTTGATCGACATGCGCGTACCATCGTCAGTGAAGGTGGCGCCCGCCGCGATATGATCGGGCGAGCAGCGCTTATATTCCTCCGTAGGAAGGCTATAGAGCCACACCGGAATATCGATCAGCTCGATCGGCGCTTCGATGATGTGGCTGAAGCTGGAATCGGAGAGTATCTCGCCGCTATAGGGAGCGAAGCGTTAAACCGGCCAGCGCGGCCGATGCGACGCGCCTTCACCACTCATACTCGGCACCGACGCCGACCGATGCGCCTCCGGAGGCGTCAATTGAGCCCTTCGCCTTGAGCCGCTTGTAGACCGAGATATTCATCCCGACTCCGGTCTGGGCGGGGGTCGCGCCTGTGTGCACGCCAAGGCTGACGCGATCGCCGAGAAATTTGGTCAATGGATTGTTTGAATTGCTGGCGTCGCCAAGGCCCAGCGAGCGGCGCAGCCCTTCCAATGCGTCATTGCCGCCCGAATAGATCGCCGCGGCCTGCGCCAATGCGAGAGCCTGCGTCGGCGAGAGCTGGCCGGACGGCGCGCCGAACAGCAGCCTTGACAGGATTTCGTCCTGCGGCATATCGGGGCTCGAGGTGAAGATAAATTGCGGATCGGCCGGATCGCCCGTGATTGCGACCGTGATGGTGGCGCCCCCAGCCTGGGTGGTCGCGAGGAAGTCGAGCTGAGGCGACAGATCGCCCGCGAAAGTGAGATTGGCCCGCGTAAAGTCGAGTTGCGATGTGAGGATTCTGAGGCTCCCCTGCACCAGATTGAAGGCGCCGACGGGTTTTGGCTCCGCCAATGTCCCCGCGAGCTTCAGATTGCCGCCGAGTTGAGCGTCGAGGCCTCGTCCATGCACGCGGATTGCGTTAGGAGCCGTGATCGTCAGGTCGAGTGCCGCATTGAAGGCCGGCGCTCTTTTGCCACCTTTTGCGGTCTTGGCGGCGATCGCCAGCCGGGCGGCGGCCGTCGGCGTCGGGTCAATGTGACGCGTCCCCGGCAGCGGTTGCAGCGATCCGGGCAGGCGCTCGGGGATCGAGACGTCGAGCGAACCGATATCAACTTTGCCGC
>QHBR01000300.1 GCA_003244015.1 Hyphomicrobiales bacterium
AAGGAGTGCCAACCCAGAAAGGATTGGTTGCTAGAGTCTAACCCGGCGGGCCGCGAAACGGCAACTCCGGACTTAAGATATACCCTTGCTCATTGAAGAGCCGGGAGAAATTTCTTGTGGTCTCCGAGTGGGCGGATTCAAGCGATTCAAGGCGGATTTTCGGGCAAGGAAGTTCGCGGCGCGCTGATCGCAATCCGCGCTCTCGGCCCGCAAAAAGTGCTCGCCCGCTACGATTGGATTTTGGCACGCATCACGCCAGCGGCCATGAAGAATGACCGGTCAGCCCCAAGAATCGTACCGGCGTCCTTGAACTTCTCGCTTTTTCGTTCGTTCATTCACGATCCGGAGGGACGGATGACGTTGCCGCAACCGGACGAAACAGAGAATCCCGCGAAATCCCGAGTGCTAAGCATTCTTGGGCCGGGACTCGTCACGGGCGCCTCAGATGACGATCCCAGCGGGATCGCCACCTATTCCCAAGTGGGCGCCCAGGATCGGGCGCACGACCGGGCGCGGCATCGCCGGTAACATCCGCCGTCATTATCCCGCTCGGCTGCTCAACGCCATCATCGGTCTCCTCTTTATCGCCAACACGATCAACATTGGAGCCGATCTCGGAGCGATGGGCGATGCACTAAGCTTGCTAATTGGAGGTCCGCACCTCTTTTATGTCATGCTCGCGGGCGTTTTGTGTGTGGTACTCCAGATCTTCGTTCAATATACGCGCTACGTCTCGGTTCTTAAGTGGCTGACGCTCAGCCTGTTTACCTATTTTGGCACCATCATGACGGTGCATATTCCTTGGGGGAAATGATTCGCGGCCTTTTCATACCCACGCTTTCCGCGAGTACGACATTCTGGACCTCCGTGGTCGCCATTCTTGGGACCACAATAAGCCCATACTTATTCTTTTGGCAGGCGTCGCAAGAAGTTGAGGAAGTCGAAGCCACGCCCAAACGGGACCCTCTCAAATACGCGCCGCATCAGGCTGAGAGGGTATTAAAGCGCATTCGGCTGGACACCTACATCGGCATGGCATTTTCAAATCTCGTTGCGATTGCGATCATAGTCACCACAGCCGCCACTCTGCATGTCCACGGGATCACCAACATCCAAACCTCAAGTGAGGCAGCCGAAGCACTCCGTCCCGTAGCCGGACGATTTGCCTTCAGCGTCTTCACCTTGGGTATTTTGGGCACGGGCCTTCTTGCGGTTCCCGTACTCGCTGGTTCGGCCGCTTATGCTATCGGCGAAGCCCGGAAGTGGCCGACCGGACTAGCGCGGCAGCCCCTTCAAGCCAAAGCGTTTTATGCGACCTTGGCGACCGCCACTTTGGTTGGGGTTGCATTGAATTTTACGTCATTCAATCCGATCCAGGCATTATTTTGGTCCGCGGTCATCAACGGTGTAGTGGCAGTTCCGGTGATGGTCCTGATGATGCTTCTTATCGCCAATGCAAAGGTCATGGGCCAATTTGAGGTAACCGGCGTCCTGCGTTTTACTGGGTGGCTGGCGACCGCCGTCATGGCGGCTTCGGTAGCCGGTATGCTCGTCACTGCAGTCCTATAGCACAGGGCGGCCCAGAACTAGTCCGCCATAGGAGCTCGGGCGCTGAGGCGCTAATGGTTCGCTATGCTGCGAGTTTTATTACGGAATTATGACCAGGAACGCCTTCGCATGATATTCGTTCACGTTCAAACTTGAGGATCAGCCGATGTATTTCGTTGCACTCGCGACCGACTATGATGGCACGATCGCCGAGGATGGCGTCGTAGCAGAGGCAACGCTGGAGGCGCTACGCGAACTAAAGCAATCCGGACGAAAACTCCTTCTTGTCACCGGCCGTCAGCTATCGGACTTAAAAAAGGTTCTTCCCGAGATTGCGCTTTTTGATCTGATCGTCGCCGAGAATGGTGGTCTTCTTTTCGATCCAAAGACCGGCGAGGAGACGCTCCTCGCGCCAGAACCCCAGCAAGCCTTTCTTGATAGGCTGCAAGCGCGCGAGGTGCCGGTATCAGTCGGACGCTGCATCGTTGCGACTTGGGAGCCGCACCAAAATGCTGTGTTGGAGGCGATACGTGCGCTCGGACTTGAGCTGCAGATCATTTTCAATAAAGGTGCGGTGATGGTTCTTCCCGCGGGCGTTAGCAAGGCCAGCGGTCTTGAAGAGGCGCTGGCCCTGTTGGAATTGGCGCCGCATAACGTGGTGGGGATTGGTGATGCCGAAAACGACCATGCTTTCCTCCGGTTTTGCGGCTGCGCTGTGGCTGTGGCGAATGCCCTGCCGATGTTGAAGGAATGCGCCGATTTTGTGACTGAAGAGCCGCGCGGGGCAGGTGTCGCGGCGCTGGCTCGGCGGATGATCGCGGACGACCTCACTTGGTTGAGCGAGGGGCTTTCCCGACAAGCGGTCGAGCTCGCGCTGGATGAAGCGGGCACGCCGATCGAGATTTCGCCACGCGGCGGAAGTCTGTTGATCGCCGGTATGTCGGGCGCCGGCAAATCGACTGTCGCGACCGGGCTTCTCGAGCGTTTCTCGGCGCACGGCTTCCAGTTCTGCGTGATCGATCCGGAGGGCGACTATGCCGAGATCGAGAATGCCGTGACGTTGGGCGACGCCAAGCATGAACCGCGCCTTCAGGAAGCGGTAGAGCTGCTCCGCCACGCCAAGGAGAATCTCGTCGTCAACCTGCTCGGCGTACAACTCGACGAGCGACCACGCTACTTCGCCAAGCTCTTCCTTCAGCTGTGCCAATTACGTGCTGAGACCGCGAGACCGCATTGGATGCTGATTGACGAAGTCCATCATATGATGCCGCCCGAATGGGCGGCGGCTGGTACCTTGCCGCAGCTGCTGCGAGGTACGATCCTCGTCACAGTGCATCCCGAACATGTCGCGCGCGCCGCGCTCGAGACCGTCGCTTTCGTCGTCGCCATCGGCTCGGATCCCGCGGCGGTGCTGCGCTCGTTTTGCGACGCCTTGGGCGAGGACCCGCCGGAAATGCGCGACGGGCAGATCGAGCGGGGCCTCGCCTATCTCTGGGAGCGGAGGGAACGCCGGCTGCGCCGTGTGCGTATCAGTGGACCGCGCCAGCACCTTCGGCGTCACATGCGCAAATACGCGGAAGGCGAGCTGGGCGAGGACCACAGCTTCTACTTCCGCGGGCCAGATGGCGGCCTGAACCTTCGAGCCCAGAATCTGATATTGTTTCTTCTGATCGCTGAAGGGGTCGACGACGCCACTTGGTTGCATCACCTGCGCGCCGGCGACTATTCGCGGTGGCTAGCGGCGTCGATCAAGGATCCAGAGCTCGCCAGCGAGGTTGCGGTGATCGAAGAGAACGAGGCTATAAACGCCGGCGAGAGCCGGGTGCGGGTGAAGGAAGCAATCGACCGCTGCTATACCGGGGCGATCTAACACCAAGGTAGGGGCAGGCTTCGTCACTTTGTATCAGCTCGGCACGCACGGGGTTACGAATCGCTGCGCTCGCAATGGAACCTCGAGCTTCCTACCGCTCAGGATGAGGGCGAGGCTTTTGAAATAGGCTCTTACGCGGAAAGATAGCATGCCTTCTGGCCTTCGCCGCGCTGCCCGTGCGCTGCTTTCCGTTTCCGATAAGACCGGCCTCGCCGGTTTCGCGCGCGGTCTGGCGGGCTTTGGCGTTGAGCTTGTCTCAACTGGCGGCACGCGCAAGGCGCTTGCCGGGGCTGGACTTGCGGCCCGCGAAATCTCCGATCTGACCGGCTTTCCCGAACTCTTAGATGGGAGGGTGAAAACCCTGCATCCAAGAGTTCATGGCGGGCTTCTGGCAATCAGGGAAAATCCGGAACACGAGGCGGCGATGCTGGCGCATGGCATCGCGCCGATCGATCTCCTCGTGGCGAACCTTTATCCTTTCGAGGCGGCGATCGAGAGGGGCGCGTCTTTCGCCGATTGCATCGAAAATATCGACATCGGCGGCCCGGCGATGATCCGCGCCGCCGCCAAGAATTGCAACGATGTCGCAGTCGTCGTGGACCCCGCCGATTACGCCCAAATCCTCGCCGAATTGACGGCGCACGGCGGTTGCACGACCCAAAAATTGCGCCAAGAACTCGCGCAAAAAGCGTTTGCGCGCACCGCCGTCTATGACGCGGCGATCTCGAATTGGCTGGCAGCGGAAAGGGGGCTTGCCGCGCCGGCCTATCGCGCGTTCGGCGGCAAGCTTGTTTCGAGCTTGCGTTATGGCGAGAACCCGCATCAGACCGGCGCTCTCTATACGTCGGGAGAGCCGCGTCGCGGCGTCGCGATGGCACGAAAGGTGCAGGGCAAGGAACTCTCTTACAACAACGTCAACGATACCGACGCGGCTTTCGAGCTCGCCGCCGAATTCGATCCCGCGCGGACCGCCGCTTGTGCGATCGTCAAGCACGCCAATCCTTGCGGCGCCGCCGAGGCGGACAATCTCGCCGAGGCTTACGAACTTGCGCTGCGTTGCGATCCGGTCTCGGCGTTCGGCGGCATTGTCGCGTTGAACCGGAAACTCGATGCGAAGTGCGCTGCGCTGATTGTGAAGATTTTCACCGAAGTCATCATCGCGCCAGAGGCCGACGATGCGGCCATCGAAATCGTCGCCGTCAAGAAAAATTTGCGTTTGCTCTTAACTGGCGGCCTGCCTGATCCGCGCGGGACAAGTTTGACGTTTCGCACCGTGGCGGGCGGTTTTCTTGCGCAAACCCGCGATAATGTGAATGTCGACGACATGGATTTGCGCGTCGTCACCAAGCGCGCGCCAAACGAGATGGAATGGCGTGATCTCAAATTCGCCTTTCGCGTTGCCAAGCATGTGAAATCGAACGCGATCGTCTACGCCAAGGGCGGCGCGACGGTGGGGATTGGCGCGGGACAGATGAGCCGCGTCGATTCCGCGAGGATCGCGGCGATGAAAGCCGCCAAGGCCGCTAGGGCCGCCGGCCTTCCCGAAAGCCTTGCCAAGGGATCGGCCGTCGCCTCGGATGCGTTTTTTCCGTTCGCCGACGGCCTCCTTGCCGCCGCCGAAGCGGGCGCGACCGCAATCATTCAACCTGGCGGATCGCTGCGCGATGCCGAGCTCATTAGGGCCGCCGACGGCGCCGGTCTCGCCATGGTGTTTACCGGTGTGCGGCACTTCCGGCATTAACTAAAAATTGATTTGATACGTGCGCGGCGAGGCATGTCCAGCGTCCTCGCGCCCCCAAACAGGGGTTGCAAAACCGCGCCATTCAGCCCGCATTAAGCCTCGGGAAACTTACAATTGCTACATACCAACGGTTATACGGAGACGGACATCGTGCGTATCAGCTTTACCGGCACCCTCGAAGGGGGCCGTGTTCTTTATAACATCGGCAAGATCGAGGCTGCCTCCGCTTGGCATCCCGAAAATAGCGAGCCGCTCCAGCCCAATTGGCGGGAACTCATTTTGCGCGACCTCGTTCCTATGGCCGAAGACGTCGACGCCGACGCCATCATCGGGGTCGATTACCAACACGGTGGCACCGTGCGGATCGACGAGACCGGCGTGAAGCTCAAACGTGTCGTTGCCACCGGCATCGCGGTCAAGCTCGCTTGCGCGGCTTAAAACTCCTCTCCGCCTGGACCGGCATTGCGGGCGAGCTCCGGACACAGATCGCGGCGCATCGCATCATTGCGGCGTTGCGGCATCCTGGAGCGATTGGCCAACGGCGTCGATCTGGTCGCCATAATGTTCACGTGTGTCCTGATCGACGATGGCAACCGGCGCCGTAACGAGGAGGCCCGCGGCTTGACCAACCGAGGCCGCCGCGCCAGCCGTTGTCTTCAGAATGTTTTCGCCGAGGCTAACCCTCGACTCCGTCAGAATCTGACCGGGCGGCGCGTTGATAGCGACAATTCCCTCTCGCTTGAGGTTAGTTTGTTCCTGGTCCGGATCGATGGAGCCTAGTCTTGGCTCGCCCCAGAACTTCCGCGAAAACGCGAGTGCCCTGTCGTCCTCCGACGTAACCAAAATGAACTTCGGCCGCCGAGCACCCAGCGCCTTGATTTGGTCGATCTGCTTGTAGGCCCTGATCGCCATTTGGCGCAACGCTTCGAGCGTCACCCAATTGCCCATCGAATGGGCAAGTATGAAAATTTCGCCGACCTCGGGATCTTTGGCGAGAAAGCGTAAGCCCCCTTCGAGCGCATCGCGTGAGTACTCGACGCTCTCGCGGTCATAACCGTAGGCGAGAAGGCTGCCCTTCGACGGCCAGGTGAAGAGGACGGGCACGACCTCGGCCTTAGAATCGTAGACAAATTGGGCGAAGCGGAATACCGCATCCTCGAAGCGGTTGTTTAAAACCATGGACAAACACCAACACGTGCTTCTTGGGCTTCGCTCGCAGCAGGTCTCCGGAACACGGCGAGCGCTTCTTGGCGCTCGTGGATGGCACGTGTGGGCCAAAGTGTCACGAAATCCGTCGCCGGATCGCCGGGAATTTGGTGGGGAAATTCAACTTTGCCTGGTTGGTGCACCGGGGGAATCGAAACAGCAATATCGGCATAGGCCAGCCCGGACCCCCGGGCCCAGGAAAACATCTCCGCCGGCGTGGTTCGCATCCGTGTCGTCGCGACAAGCATTTCGACCTGGCTTGTGCCCGGAGCGGGCGCCTCACGAACGGGTTCGAGAACGCCTCTTGGGGCAGCGCAGCCGGCGAGGCCAAAAACCGTCATAGCAACGATAAGCGCGTGGCGCGGAGGAAGGCGCGAATCCCGAACGCAGGCCGCCAAGCGACCATGAAAGCCTGTTCGCCACGGCCAAAAGGTGAAACGACGCATCGGCCCACTTGTCCAAAAACCGCCGCGATCAGGCAACGGTACCTGGCTAGCAACGTCAAGATAAAGTGAAAACGCGCGACGTTGGCGGCGCTCGCCCGGCAATGCCGCAGATCTCATAAAACGTAAATAATATCAGTAATTAACCTAACGTGGCCCAATTTTTCCGGGACTCCCATGTCGAATTCCGCGGCCGGTGTGCTTTTTGGGCCACATGTCGCGGCGTCTTTCCGCTTGCGCCGAACCACGCCGAGTGGATGAAACCGGACGCTTGGTGCCTTGAAATCGGCCCGAGAACGCTGTGAACCAACATTTTCACAGGCGCGAGAAGCAGATACGCTTTATGCTGAGCGAGGATCAATCATGCACGAAGAATTATGGGCAGGTGTTGAGTTGAAGCTCCAAAACGCATGGTTTCACTATCATCGGATGGGGCGGTCACTCGAGCCACCGAAGCCAACTGCAACGAATGTCGCTCTAGAGGCGGCGGGTGCGATCATTGACACAAATTGGCAGGAAGCTTTCTACGCGCATTTCGACGCGTTCTTATCGGCAACTCGGAGTGTTGCCGAGATCATCAAGTGTTGCTTTGGCGTCGATAACCATCCCAAGATGAAGGATTTTCTCAACAGCCTACCAGCTGGGGAACGGGAACGCCGCGATGAATTCTGTAAGCAGTTTCAAACTCATTACGATTGCTTTTGTCGGCCTCCCCTCGGTGAGGCGCGACATATTAGCGAGCATCGAACCGGCTACGCTCCAGTGACGGTCAAGATCAGCGGGTTCTTCGGCGTGACATACACGGGCGGTCCTGCCCAACGCGTTCCTATTTCGGAGGCGCGGCAGATTGACGACCCGAAACTAGCGTGGATGGCTAGGTCCCACCCGTCCGGCCTAATTGTGACGACTTCGACATTGGAGGGCGGGGTCTATTTCCTGCATGTCAGGAATATCTCGATGGTGCGCGAGCCCTCACGAATCAAGCGCGCCGCATTTCAGGCCAAGTGCATGGCACTAACGACCTCACCCACCCGCCGTCCTAGACCGATCACTTGAATACACCGTGCACTGAATGAGTTGGCTGTGCGGGACCATGTGTCGGGGTTTCACCACTAGATCACGATCGCTAAGCGATTCGGCGCGTGAGATCCTTCAGCACGGCTGGCTCAACCTCATCTGTCCAGACCCTGAAGGCCTTCAACACGTGGGGCCCAAACGACGTCGCAAGCGGGATGTCGGTTGCGTCACGGCCGCGAGCGACGGTGATGCGTCCGATGCGCGGCATGTTATGGCGCGCATCGAAGGTAAACCAGTGCCCTTCGAGAAAGACTTCGAACCAAGCGTTATAATCCATCGGAGCCGGATCCGCCGGCACGCCTACGTCGCCCAAAAAGCCATTGGCGTAACGCGCCGGAATGTTCATGCAGCGGCAGAAAGCGACCGCGAGATGAGCGAAATCGCGGCAAACGCCAACCCGCTCCTGATAGGCTTCGTAGGCGGTGCGGGTGGCGCGGGCATATTGATAGCCGAAAGTGAGATGGTTGCAGACGAAATCGCAAATTGCCTGAACCCTGCGCCAGCCGCGCGGGGTTGCCCCGAACAATTGCCATGCGATGTCGCAAAGCTTGTCGGTTTCGCAATAACGGCTGCCGAGCGTAAAAACCAATTTGTCGTTTGGCAATCGTTCGACCGCGATCTCTTCGGCATCGAGCTTGACCGGATCGGGCTGGCCGCTGTCTTCGACGATGGCGTCGCGGCGAATCGTCAGATCGCCCGGAGGCGCGATAAACCGGCGGACATGATTGTCGAATGTGTCGAGATAAGTCTCCGTCGAAATCGCCGGCATGGTCTCGAACGGTGTCTCGTACCGGATATTTTGCGCCTGATCGCGATGCGCGTCGAGCAGACAAACCATTAATGCCGGCTCCGCGCAATTGAACGTCAATTCATAACCATATCTTATAAGCATGAGTCGAATTCCAGTTGAATCACGCGCCGCTCCTTTGCCCGTTCGTTGCTGGGGATGGCGGCGGGCTCGTTAGAACGTCCGAGTGCCAAAGCAGTTTCGCCGTTTCTTGCGACGGCCATCGGTTATTCGCGAGAAGCAAAACCGCTGGAGCCTCCGTTGGTTCCTCTCAAATGGGCCAACCCATGATTTCTAAGGGAACCACGCGGGGTTTCGCCGGAAGACAAAACCAGCGGTACGCCAGATTGAGATGCCGCCGCGGCTCCGAGCGTGCGCAGGCGCGGCGAATCACCGCAGGGCCGATACCCGCGAAACATTGGCGTATCGAACCGGTCTTCCTTCTTGGCAAACCCGTCTCCCCAAGACGGGACTCGAATATTTCGAGCTCTCGCGTTCTCGGCCCAGCCCCGCGAATATCTTTTTGCTCAAACGTCGACAACCAGAAATCCGTACTTATATCTCGGGAGCGCCACCCAATACCGCTTTGCTTCGTTCAAGTGGTCAACATGGAGCGGCGAAAGGAGCAATCAGATGAGTGCTGATACCGGAATGCCCTATCAATCGTGCTCAAACGGGCGCGGATACTGGCATGGAGCACCTTGGAAGCCAGTGGAAATCCTGGCGATGGTTTTGGGCTTCATCGTGTACTGGCCGATCGGTCTCGCGGTCTTGGGGTGGAAATTCTGGCAGAAGAAATCCGGTTACCCCGGCGACATTATTTCCTTCGGGCGAGAAAAATGGGGAAAATGGGGAAAATGGACGAACTGGGCGCGCGGTTCCGACCGCTGGGGTTATGCGGTAAATAATTGGGCCGCCTCGGGTTTTGGCATGGGCTCGACCGGAAATCGCGCCTTCGACGAGTGGCGCGCCACTGAACTCGCGCGGCTGGAAGAAGAACGCCAGAAGCTCGTCGCCGCCGAGCGCGAATTCGCCGAATTCATGGGAAATCTCCGCCACGCCAGGGATCGCGAGGAGTTCGAGCGGTTCATGGAGGAGCATCGAAACCGACAAGGCGGCCGCCCGTCCGGGCCATAGAGCAAGGCTTTACAATAAGCTCAGACTGACTGCATCGCGGTGGAGCGGATCGGGCCCGGGGGAATGGCGCTTAAGTCCCCTCGGTCAGGTCATGGGCCCCTAGTGCCACAGGGAGATCTTCATGTCGAACATTATTTGGATCATCGTGATCGGCTTCGTCGCCGGCATCGTCGCGCGTTTCCTCTCGCCCGGCCCGAATCGAGCGAACGGATTCATCCTGACGACGGGGCTCGGGATCGCCGGTGCGTTCGTCGCAACCTTCATCGGCCAGACAATCGGTTGGTACCGGCTCGACCAGGGCGCGGGTCTGATCGGCGCGATTGTGGGCGCGCTGCTCGTGCTGTTCGTCTGGAACCGGCTGGTTGCCTATCGCGTTGTACCCGATCCGGGCAACCCCGGCCCCGACGCGCCGCCGCGCCGCCGGCTGTAGGGATATTTCTTCACGACGCGCTCGCGAAGTCTGGCTGATGGGCTTGCAAGCGGTTCGTCGCGACCACAGATAATATCGAAGGCGGGGGTCTTTCAGGAGGCAGACATGGGACTACGCAATATCCTCAATGGCATGCGGAATGGCCCGCGCGGGCAACGTCGGCCCAGTAGTAGCGGCAGCGGGATGTCGCGGATCATGATGGCGATCCTGGGTCTCCTCGCTTACAAAGTGCTCAAGGGGAGCCGCGGTGAGGATGCTCCAACCGATCCGGGCAACCCCCCCAGCCCGCCGCCGCGCCGCTGGCTGTAGGGATATCGATCGCAGACCGCGGTGGCCGAGGCGGCTCATTCGTAAGCGTCGATTGGATGCGAGCGAGGTTAGCCGTTTATTGCGACGGTCCATGCGCCGGCCGTAAACAGCAAAAGCAAAACCTCTGGAGTATCCGTTGGTTCAGTTAATGCGCGTGCTCGAGATCAATTCCGGGCGCGCCCAGTCCTTGTAGGCGACGAGCAGCGCGCCGCAGCCGATAAGGTACGGGGCCGAGCCAATTCGCCGACGTCAGACGCTCGCCCATTAATGCGACGCCGAAGACAGCAACGAGAACAATCGAAAGCTTGTCGACCGGCGTCACGCGTGACGCCTCGCCGAGCTCCAGTGCGCGAAAATAGCAAAGCCAGGAAGCTCCCGTCGCGATGCCGGACAAGGCAAGAAAAACATAGGTGCGCGTCGACATCGAGGCGGGCGGCTGATATTGTTTGGTGAGCGCGAAAATCGCGGCGAGGATGACGGCAATCACGACCGTGCGAAACAAAGTCGCGAGATCGGAATTGGTGTTCGCGACCCCAATTTTCGCGAAAATCGCGGTCAGGGCGGCAAAAATTGCCGGCAGCAACGCCCAGAAAAGCCAAGACGCGGACCAGGTCTTCAAGCTGCCCCGCTTTCGGGCGCCGCGAGCAAACCTGCCTGATGCTGGGTGACGAGGGCATCGATCACTTCGTCCAGCGCTTCGCCGGCCATGACCTTATCGAGCTTGTAGAGAGTCAAGTGGATGCGGTGGTCGGTGAGCCGCCCTTGCGGAAAATTATAGGTGCGGATGCGTTCGGAGCGATCGCCGGAACCGACCTGGGCACGCCGGTTCGCGGCGCGCTCGGCGTCGCGTTTCTGGCGTTGCGTGTCGTAGATCCGGGAACGCAAGAGCGTCATGGCGCGGGCACGGTTCTTGTGCTGCGAACGCTCGTCTTGCACGAAGACGATGATGCCCGTCGGCAAATGGGTGATGCGGACCGCGGATTCGGTCTTGTTGACATGCTGGCCGCCGGCGCCTTGCGCGCGCATCGTATCGATCTTCAGGTCCGCTTCGTTGATATCGACGTCGACCTCCTCGGCTTCGGGCAAGACCGCGACGGTCGCCGCCGAGGTATGAACGCGCCCCTGGGTCTCGGTTTCCGGCACGCGTTGCACCCGATGTGCGCCGGATTCGAATTTCAACCGCGCGAAGACGCCGCGTCCCGCGATCTCGGCTACGATTTCCTTGTAGCCCCCCGACGTACCTTCGCTCGCCGACAAAATCTCGACGCGCCAGCCTTTCAATTCGGCGTAGCGATGATACATGCGGAATAGGCCGCCGGCGAAAAGTGCCGCCTCGTCGCCGCCGGTCCCGGCGCGAATTTCGAGAATGGCGTTTTTTTCATCCGCCGCGTCCTTTGGCAGAAGCGCGATCTTCAGATCCTGTTGGAGATCAAGAAGCCTCGCGCGGACCGCCCTTAATTCTTCCTCGGCAAGGCCGCGCATTTCGGCGCCGGCCGCAGGATCGGCCAGGAGGGCTTCGAGTCCGGCGGCTTCCTCGGCTTGTCCGCGAAAATCCTGAATGGCCTTAGCAACATTCTCGATGCCGGCGAGCTCGCGCGACAAGGCCACGAACGCCGCGGGCTCGACCGCCCCGGCGAGGCGGGCCAGGATTTCCGCGTGACGGCGCAAGATGAGATCGAGCTGGTCTTGCGGCAAAATGTTCAACACCACGGTCTCTTGGGTCTGTGCGAAAAACGCGGCGAAAATCAAACGGAATGATCCCCGCCGGCACAATAGAATATGAGCGCCGGCCAGCGGCTAGTTTGCCACAAAGAACATGCGAGCACAAAAACGTCAAAGAATGGATCGGGAAGCCAAGGCATGCTCCACATTTAGAGGGATCCAGTTGACACGGCAACCTTGCGTCCCGTTCGAGGCGGCCGCAAAACGCTATCTGTTGCCTATGATATATTATCTATTAGCTATTGTCAATTATTGCAGGAACGGCTGCGCGGCCATTTCGGCCTCGCCCTACCCGATGTTGCGGAGACCGGAGATTGGCAGCCATCGAGCTACTTCAATGCCGTCGCCAATGCGGTTGCCGCCAAGCGGCGATGGTCGATCGACGCCAATGCAATCGAGCTTGGCTTTTATTCCTTCTCGAAGCTGTTGATGATGCGCGATCTTGAACCCGGCAATTGGCCGGACAATGCGCTGGTCTCGCATTCGCTCTTGCGCGGACTTCTTGGCGAAGGATTCGCGGCCGAGCCTCCGGTCCTCCCCGAGGCCGCGCGGCTGAACGAAATATTAAGTCCCATTGATCTCATTCATGTTGTCGATGCGGACTCCGCACAGACGGGGGTCATCGAGACTGTTCGCGCCGGACACAATCTCGTCGTCCAAGGTCGACCTGGAACTGGCAAATCGCTTACGATCACGAATATTATCGCGGCGGCCGTGCATGACGGTCAAACGGTTCTGTTCGTCGCCGAGAAAATGGCCGCCCTCAACGTTGTTTACGACTGGCTGTACAAGGTGGGCCTCGACGACATCTGCCTCGAACTCCACAGCGAGGCCGCAAACACGCGGCTCGTTGCCGAAAGACTGGATCGTACTTTGCAAGCTGCCGCCGGCGTATCCGCGACGGACGAGACGGTAACGCAATTGACCACGGCGCGTGACCGCCTGAACCATGCCGCAAAACGCCTCCACGCCGAGATCGGCGACACCGCCATGCGCCGTATCAAGCGCTCTCGATCCAAATCGCGGCCGCGCGGCACGGGTTTACGCCCGATGCGCGTCTTGTCGAGGAGGCGGCGCTTTGGACAGGCAAGGAATTCGCCGAAAAAGCGCGGCTGATCGAGCAACTCGCCGGCCTTACGGAAAGCGTTGCCCCGCTGAACGGCCACGTGAACCTCGGCGTGCGGCGGCGGAGCGCTTTGCAACCAGCGGATTTCCAGCGCCAAATTCCTAAGCTGCAAGCGCTCGCCGTAAAAGCGGCGGCGCTCGCCGCCTACGCAACCATGGTTACGAATTATTTCGGTCTCCCCCCCGATCCAACCTTGGCCGGTGTCAAGGCTCTGATCGCGATCTTCCGCGCCATATCGCATTTGCCGCGGGGAGCCGAAAACATCGCCGCCAAGATCGCCATCTCCCCTTCGCCGCGCCGCATCGCCGCTGCCGCCGCTCTCGGCACGAAATGGCTGGAACAGCAAGCGCCCTGTCTCCACACTTTCCATCCGGCGGCCTGGGCCGCTCTCGTTGCCGAGCTTCGCGCGCCGCTCGCTCAAGGCGCGGCGTTCTGGCTCCCCCGGGCGGGCAAAGCCAACCGGAAAGCGGCAGGTTCGCTCGCGCGCCTGTTGTCGGTGCCGTTGCCGAAGCGGCCGGCCGACCGGCTCGCGCTCCTCGACGCAGTCCTCTTGAGCCAGGCGTTGCGCCGCAAATTTGCCGCCGAGGCCGGGATCCTGGCGAGTGTTTTGAGCGATGTCTGGCAAGAAAAAAGGACGGTCTTTCGCCTGATCCACGAGGTTGCCAGGACAGTCGGGGAGCTGGCAGCCTTCGATCCGCATCTCAACGCCGAGCGCGTCATCGGCCTTGTCCGCGACGTCACCGCCGAGGCACATTGCGATCATCTCGAAACCGGCCTCGACGAGGTGGTCAACGCCTTCGCCGATACGATAAAATTTCTCGACCTCGACCTTGCGGCGATTTTTCAAACCGATTCCATCTGCACGATCGACCTCAATCGTCTGAGCGAGTGGGCGGCCGGGTGGGCCGCGAGCCACGTTCGTTTCGAGGAATGGGCAAGGCTCGTCAAAGCCGATCGAAAGGTGCGCGCGGCCGGACCCGCCTGGATCGCCAGCGCTCTTGCCTCGGGAGAGCTCGATCCCAAGAATGCCCAGATGGAACTCGAAACCGCTTTTGCCGAAGCCTGCTGGAAAAAGGCGATCGCGGCCGACCCCGAACTCGCCGCCTTCGACGGCGAACGGCACGGCGAGCTTGTCGCGCAAATCGTCGAGATCGAGGAGAGGTCGCGCGCGGCCGCCGTGCGCAGGGTTAGCGCGCGGCATCAGGCGGCGATCCCGCGCGGCGCCCAAGGCGAAATGCGTGTGATACGCGGCGAAATCGGCCGCAAGCACGCTCACATGCCGCTGCGCAAGCTGATGAAGGCGGCGGGCCGCACGATCCAGAAAATCAAGCCGGTTTTTCTCATGAGCCCGGTCTCGGTCGCGCAATTCCTGCCGCCGGGTTCGGTCGATTTCGATCTCCTCGTCATCGACGAGGCAAGTCGACTGCGCCCGGAGGACGCCTTGGGGCTTGTCGCGCGCTGCCGCCGGATCGTCGTCGCGGGCGACACGAAACAGCTGCCGCCGGCGGGGTTTTTCGACCGGACGATCGCCGATGAAGCCGATTCCGGAGACGGCAAGGAGACCGCGACCCAGCATAAGGACCCAATAACCGATTTCGAAAGCATTCTCTCCTTGTGCGAGGCGCGCGGCCTCGAAAGCCGGATGCTGCGATGGCACGACCCGGTCGCGGCAACCGTCCCCGATAGAAGTCTCCCACGCGGAATTTTAAAATAGTCATATGTTAATGCCTACGCGCCGAATCGCAACCCCGGCGCGTAGGCGTGGAAACACCGGAATGCGGCCGGCCGCATGGCGTCAAGATCGAGGAAGATTTCGCGAAGAATGTTCGCCGCTCGATGCGCAATCGGCGAAATGACGCGCGAAAAATCATCTCGTTCTTGCAAAAGCCCTCGCTCAATTGCGCCGTGTAAATATCCACCTACTTATGGAAGAAGCAATAAGAGCGGACGCTTTGGGCTGACGGTGGATATTCCGCTCGTTTTCCATTGCGAGGCAAGGCAAGGAGCGCGCCTAGCCTTCTCATGCAGGCATTGGGGTCAGGCGCCGACAGTTTCAAGCGCAGTTTCGCCGGCGGGACGATGTTGCGGCCCTCATTCGACCATACGAAAGAGGACGCCTTGCGCGCCGCGCTCGCCGGGATAAGCCCACCCGTGCCGCCGCCAGCCTGAATCCGAGCCCGCGTGCCCCGCGCGCGCTTACTGGCCGATCTGGGCCAGAGCGTTGCGCAGCGGCGCGCCGGAGATGCGGATCAAGCCTAGGTAGGGGTGATTCAATTCCAGTATCAAAAAAATCGCGCTCGATACCGAAAGCGCTCCGATCAAGAGAGCAACGATCACTGTCGCATTGGCGCGCGCAAAAAGGCCAAATCCCACGAACAGCATCGAAATCCAAAAAACAAGAACGGTCAGAAACGGCCAAGGGATCGAACTGTTGATCTGTTCGAGCATGAGCGCGCGGGTCTGGCGGATGGCTCCGCTGATTTCGAGCGCCCTTTTTTGGATGAAGCGCTGTGCTTCCGTATTGGGCAAGAGTTTTGCTATGCTGTCATAGAAGCCGGCAGCCTCGGCATGGATGGCCGCCGGCGCTAGTGGTCTGATTCAT
>QHBR01000330.1 GCA_003244015.1 Hyphomicrobiales bacterium
GGTATTTTTCGAGATGCCCCAAAGACTATGAGGGCGGGAATTTTTTCGGCGGATTTCGCGCCATTTTTTGAGTCAGGCATGGAACGTTCTCCCAGAAATGAGAAAGGCCCCGATGGGGGCCTGGCGGAGAATGGAGTTGAGAGGGTGTGGCAGCTGCCGTAGGGGCGGCGGGGGCCATTGTAAGAGCGGACAAGAGGCGCGCATGGGCATTTCCAGCTGGTTTGGGATACGGGGGCAATTGCCTCCAGCTAGAACTATAGCATAATATTAAATTAATGTCAAATCTACTTGAAATTAAAGGGTTTTTCGCTTTGAAAATTGCGCCCCAAACACGATAGCGGTCACATCGCCGGTTGATCGTGCTTCGTCAATGCTATGGCCCTTGCGAGCAGCTCCACTTGGTCGGAACCAATGCGGAGCGTCCGTCCATTGCGCAACGCGATCTCGATGGCCTCGAGACCCCGCGACGTTGTAAAGCCAACCGCGCGGCGTGAGATGGATGCCCCATCCCCACCACCACTTGTTGCGCACTGGCGTCGCGCTGAGGATTTCATCGCGGGCGATGCTCTTGCGCCACACGCCGGGACCGAAAAACCAAATCAGTTCGTTCGCTGTGACTTCGACGGTGAGTGAGGAAAAGATCCAACCGACACCGCCAAGGATCGCCACGATCGGCACGAACAAGAGCCCTCTTCCCGCGACATATCCGGCTGCAAAGAGCCCAATCGCTCCTGGAACCGTCGCCCAACGCAGAAAGTGGCCAGTCTGTGCGTGGTGATACTTCATCCGTTTTCCGCGATTGCGTAGATTGCATTTCGAAGCTGATCAGCCGAAATTCGCTTTGGCAAAACTCTCGACCGTCGAGAGGCGAAGGCTGCTTGTTCCTTTGCTCGCGACGGCTGATCTAGCTGCAAGTGCCCAACGATAGCCTTTTAATCCGGCGAACTGAATGATCGAAGGCGAGCTTTGCGCCAGCTTGCGCAGAGCAATCGCGTCAATGTCAGAACGAAGCGGAACCGGAGCAGACATGGCAAAACTTTCGAAAGCTGTTTGCCACGGTGAATCACATCGATGCTGATTCGGAAATCGGCCGCACGAGTCAACCGCACAAACACTTGGTATTACTACTCATGTCGGACACCCGGCCTGACGCACTCGAACGTGCCCAGCTTGATCATCTCGGCACGCACACGCTCAAAGGCCCCGGATGGGTCACGTGAAAGATCCAGTTCGTCTTGAGGCCCACCAGCATGCCGCGGCTGGTTCTGCTTTTGGTCACAGGAATCGAAAGCAATTTGAGTTGTTGGAGCGTCTTTGATTTCCTCAACGCTGAGGTATTCGCGATTTCGCGAGAGAAGTCCCCAAACCTCCTGTCCACCGGCCGTGAGCCGAATGCCTCCTGCTCGAACCAGGATTTTTCTTAATTCATCGTCGGTGAAACCGCTAAGATGATACTTTAAGACGCGAAATGTGCGATAGGGCCATTTGCGGTCGATGAGCATCTCACGAGCCACGCCCTCCGCTGCAAACTCAAGTTTGAAATTTTGGCGCACTTTTCTATTGGTGAGGATGGTTGCCCCCAAGGCAATGATCAGACTGATGTTTAAGGACACCACAGCGGCGATTATCGCTGCATTCATTTGAACCGAAAACCAGTCCATCTGATCTCTCCAAGTGTGTGTGTCGAAAGAAGGTAAAAAGATAGGTGCACGGTGGTTAAGACTTCCTTGCCCAATTGCGCGATGATCCACCTCGCCTCTGTCTCAACTATCGGAGGCCATCAAGTTTACCTAGCCTGGACGATTCTGGCTCGCAAATAAGAGTTGTCCTGCTCAAAAACGTATCAGTCATAAAAGCACGTTGGCGGTGCGGGCGGCCGGGGCAACTAACATTATATTTTGCGCGACCCGATTGGGATTGGACAATCCATTTCGCGCGGTGCTTGGAAATTTTTCAGATCGGCCGCGGCTCGGCGGGATTCACCGCTCGACGCGCTCGCCGCATCCGATGATGTTTCATGGCGAGATTTCTCACGGTTGAGTTCCCGCCTGAGCATGGAAAAGATCGGCCACAATTCCGCTTTCTTAATGAAAGCTTAATAACGAAAGGTCAGTTCGGGCTGCTGCAAAGCTTGGTTTGATAACAGGACTGGCGGCGGTTCTCTTGCCGGGCTCGGCATTTTGAAGGCCAGCGCTCCGGAGGACTGAGGTCATGAGTGTCTGATTTTGGATGCTCAATCGCGCGACGCGGATCGGCCCCGCGGTTCACCACGTTAGCGTAACAGGAGGCCGGAAGTATGAGCGATGTTTTTACGAAACGGCGCCCGATGATCGATCTGGATGAATTTGAAAGGCGCCTGTGCCGGCCATGCTCCACCGATCAAAAGGACGATGATCCGCTCGCCGAACTTCTCCGCATCATCGGTGGTAAAGACGAGTCTCATGAGACCGATTTTGAACCAAAAACCCCGCTTTCAGCAAGGGCGCGGCAGTATAAAGGGGAACCGGGGGAGTTGAATCAGCCTGATGCGCAAGTGCGCCTGGTCGGCGGCGATTTCGCTGCGATCGAGGCCGGGTTGCTGGGCACGAAGCAGCCACAGGCAGCGATTCCGTCGGAAGCCGAGCAGTCAATGGTCGAGTACAAAAGGCCAAACGCGCTAGCGCCCCTCATCAGCGGCGATTTCGCAGCGATCGAAGCAGGGTTGCTGGGCGCGGTGCGAGAACAAGCCACGGCGACAGTTTCAGAAACCGCCATGTCAAATGCCTTTCCGAGCGTCGACCTCGGATCGGAACGTAGGCCTTATCAGGACAACCAGCCGACTTCCCGACACGGCGGCGTCGCCGACGGGCAAAACAGATCCCGGCGCCCGCTCTATGTCATGGTTGCGATCGTCATCGTGGCAATGGCAGGCATAGCCGTAAGTTTTGGCCTTAAAAGCCAGGCTTCAGGCCCACCCGAGATCGCATCGATCAAGGCTGATAACGGACCAGACAAGCAACAAACGGAAGCCACGAGCGGTGCGAACGTTCCGGCCCAGGAAGCCGCCATTCTCAGCAAGCCGCCGGAACCATCGCCGATGGCTCTCGTCAATGGTACCGAACGAACCCTCGACTTGCCGCAAGCGGAGGAGAAAACGCTGCCCGCCGAATCCCACGACCTAATCGATAATAGGGTGCCGTCGGCGCCCGCGCAGGCGCCAACGCCTGCCGAGCCGCTTAGCATGGCAGCGCCCATCGAGTCGGATACAGTGAAGACCGATCTGGTCCGGCCGGATGACACCCTTCTCCCTAACGGCACGCCCCTGCAAGCAAACATCAATGGAGCGCCGCTTCCGGCGCCGCAATCCTTTGCGGCAGCCAAAGCTCCGACGGCGAAAGCGGCGGGACGCGTGGCGAAGCCGCTAAAGCCCACCGCGGCAAGACATCCGGGCAGTCATGGCCATCCTCGTCAGATTGCGAACAAGGCTAAAGCGACGCCTATGAGCCCACTCACCAGCGAGCTGGCACCGAGCGCCGATCCTAAGGCCGAAACACCGACGACCCAGCCAAGCCCGGCAACCAACGGGGCTTTCGGATTTGCGCAGAGCGCTTTGAACTCACTCACCAGCACCACCGCCAAGTTATTTGAGTGGGGACGAGTTGAAAGCGGTTCTCGCCCTTAAGCATAGGGCAAGTTGACCGTCGGTGCGATCGATTCAGACTTGGAAAGCCTGGGTACGAGTGCCGCGCTGAATCGTGGCTATTAAATCCATTGAACTGGCGCATTTTAACCTTCGCGGAGGCTTCCCGCGCGGCATTCGCTTGAATTTGGCGGATGTTTAGGGTCGTCGGGGAGGTGACCCCCTCTAAGCAAAGGACGCTGATGATATTCGGATTTTTTTCCTTAGGTAGTTTATCGAATGGTTTCCAAAACTCCCCCGAAAACGATTGGAAACCCATATCTTTGAGGTACTGACGGGCTGCCAAAGAGGAAGAGTCGCAAATTCCACTATCTCGAAATCTCTGGCTTTCGGGAAGTTATCTTTTACGGAGAAAGGAATGGCCGGTTACACGTTCATGGTAGAGGTTTTGTATGTTTCCGAAAACCACGAAAACGGTTTTCACAACAGCTTAGATAAAGCTTAGATCCAGCTTAGATCCAGCGGGCTATCAATCGGCCGAGATCGCATGAATTGGTAAGTTGAGATTGTCCGCCCGGTGTCCACAGGGGTTGCGCGTACGGGAACCGGGTGTGGCCAATCAAAGTGGCCAATTGAAAATGGCACATAAGGGTGGTCCACACGGTTAAGAAAGGTGGGTCAGACAATTTGATTTTCTGGAGTTTTGGACTTGCGTGCACAATGCGACATACGCCCGCGCTCCGGAAACTCGAAAACCTCTCCGGCGAGAGCTGCGGTAGCTTCCGTTTATGCTTGTTATTTCAAGTTGTTAGGTTGGTTTTTGCTCTTTTTTGTCACCACAGCGTGATCCCGTCGAGGATGAGTTTGATCGGGTATGTTTTGTGGCGAAGGCTACGGGGATCGGGCGTGAAGACGCGGTGACATTTGAGGTTTCGGCACTGCCATAGCTGCACCGCTTCAAGTTGTTTCTTGCGGGAACCTTTTTTGACGGGACGCAGGGAATCGCACGCATTAGGGACAACGTTCGGGTGGTTTGATCGTGTGCGATGCGCGGGGTGGCTTAATAGTGGACAGAAGGATTTGCCGCGCCACTAGAAAAAGATTGCCTTCTTGTGCTGGCGAGCATCGACAACATGAATGAACCGCGCTTCATTATCGTCGTACTGAAAGAGAATCCAATTCCCGTCGTGCACGACGCCGTAGAGCGTCGCGTCGTAATCCGTGATTTTGTTTTCCGAGCCCGGGTTGGCTTGCGACGATTTCGCCGAAGCGGTTTAGGCTGGCAATGAATGCATCGGCGTAAGTGATCCCGAATCGGGTTTCGATGTAATGAGCGATTTTGTCCGCGTCTTCCACGAAAGTGGCGGCATAGACAGGGCGGCGCATAGTGGGAGTTAGGCGCGGCGGCGGATCGCGGCGCGTTGTTTCAACTCGATCGCGAGGGCATTCTTGCCTTCGAAGATGCGGCCGTGCTCAATGTCAGACAGCCCGCGTTCGATCGCCTCGCGACCTTCGGGGCTCCTCACATAGTCGGCCACGGCGGTTAGATCGTCGGTGATGGCGATCGGTGTCACATCCGTCCTGTCGGCTGTCGTGGTCATGAGTGGAGTGTATCATAGGACGCTGGAAAAGGCATGCGCTCACGCGCGCTTGCGGCGTGTCACGAAATTGGGCCGCGGTGAGGGCAGTAGGTTAACGGCCTGGCCGCGGTTGGGGGTTTGGTAGAGGGGGGTTCCGGCGCGCCAAAGGGAAGGGGGTTTGGTTGGTTGAAGGGGGCTGAAATTGGCGAGCGTTATAATGCTTGCATGAAAAAGGTTGAGGGCGTGCCGGATAAGAAGGCGCTTGTGGGGCTGAAGGAAGCGAAGCGGAAGCTTTATCGTGAGGTTACGGGGCGGAAGGAAGTGTCTAAAAAAGAAGAGGACATTGCATAAGACTTTTAAGTTTCCATTCTGCTTGGTAGAACTCGCGAGCGTACAACATCGTGAATGTATCTTCAGTGGCAAATATTGACTTCCGCAATCAAGTAGCCGAATTCGCTGGGCTCGTCGATAACTGTGGGATGCCAGTCATCGGCTTCGGGCTGAAAGAATTTGACACAGAAATCGTTGCTAGCCTGAATCGCAGTGCGAAATGGGCAAAAATCCTAGTTGTCGGGCCGCCAGGACTTGCTGCTATCGAGGGATTCGACACGATTATCGATGGCTATCCAGAACAGAGGTTGGCAACGCTGTTAGCTACTGATGAAGTCGAAGGAATCGTTCGTGGGACCATCGACGATTTCAAAACCCTAGAGGCATATGAACGATTGAGTGGCGAACGGCATACATTTATCCCTGCCTTGCTCGAACTCCCTAAAGGTCAGCAACTGTTCTTGAGTCCTGCCAGCAACCCGGAAGGGTGGGTGAAAGAAGATCGCCTGCATATTGCTGAAGGTATATCGGCGTTTGTTGCCGACTGGGGCATTAATCCGACGATCGCGGTCTATACGGGCGTCCGCCATGATACCTACGAACGACGCAAGCATGAATGTGGCGGCATCATCGGAACACTCAACAAAACGTACCAAGATGCCGAGTGGATTGTAGCCGAGCTGACAAAGAAGGGCTACTTCGCAAAAAACTGGTCTATCGATCTCAACGTTGCGATTAAAGAAGGATACGTCGTACACATTCCAGTCAATGGCATGGTCGGGAACCAAGCGTTCAGGGGGTTGCTGGCTGGCGGGGGCAAGGTTCTTGCCGCACCGCGACTGGGGTTGTCACGACCGTATGAAGATAACTCTCGAACGGAAAAGGATTTCGATTTTCACATCAAATGGTTGGTTGCGCAAATCAATCGCCGCAAGGGTTCACAGCCTCGTTGAAATGCTTGCTCTCGGTTCCTTTCCAAAACATTCCAGCGCTTTCCAATACCCTCCCTTCCTAATTGATCGCGCGTGCGGCACTGTTGGGATCACAATAATTCGTTTTGGAGTGCTGACTCATGATTCCGCAAATCACCGCGGCCGAAACAGTGTTTCTCATGACGCTCGCGGCCCCCTTCGGCACGGCGTTCATCGCTCGTCGGCATTCCGCTGGCGATAAGAACGACGGTCTGGCAGAGGTAAAGCTTAACCGCTGGCTGGTCGGGCTCAGCGCGGGTACGACGGCCAATAGTGGTTTCATTGTGACGGGCGCGGTTGGCCTCGGCTATGTTTATGCAATGGGTGCTCTTGCCGATCAGTTGGCTTCTTGGAGATCTCGTCTTTTGGTATTTCTTTCCAGCACGCATCAACAAATTTGGACGAGAATCCCGCGCCACAACTCTTTCACAGCTGCTGACGCATGGACTCTCCGGACGTGCGGCATCGGCCGTTAGAGTTCTGTGCGCTTTCGTAATTCTAATTTGTTTGGCGGGATATACGAGCGCGCAATGGCTGGCCGGACAGAAATTCCTCGCCGGCGCGTTCGCCCTACCAGATTGGGTCGCTCTTGGCCTCTTCGCGCTCCTCATCATCGTCTATTCAAGCATTGGTGGCTTTCGCGGCTCGGTCTACACCGACACCTTGCAAGCGCTCATCCGCATTATCGGCACGATCGTTGCTCTCGTCGCGGTCGTCTGGTTTGCCATGGCGGACAGCGCCGCATTCTTGCGGAACATGGCGTCGACCGAGGACGGCTTTTTGAATTTGTTCCCCGGAGGAGTCGCCGCAACGGCTGGTTTTGTTGCCGGGTTCGGGGCGGCAGCGATTGGCTTTGGGCTTGGACAGCCACAGATAATCTCTCGGTACCTTGCCGGCAGCAGCCCGGAGGAAACGCAATCGGCCTGGTGGATTTACATAGGCTTCGTGCAATTCACCTGGATCGCGATGACCGTGTTCGGGCTCGTCCTGCGTGGCGTCATGCCGGGGATCACTGATCCTGAAACTGGGCTCAGTTTCTTTTTCCAGAAGAATATCGGCGCGGTGCTGACCGGACTAATCGTAGCTGACGTGTTCGCGACGATCGCCGCTACCTCGAACGGTTTGCTGGTCGCCATGTCGCAGGCGGTGACCCATGATTTGCTCCCCCGATTGTGTGGCCGAAATTCGCGCGTGTCGCTGTCAGTAGCGACTCTCGTCATAGGCGGCATTACCATGCTGGTTTCTGTTCTCATCCATGGCTCAGTTGTCAGTGTTGTACTATCATCAGTATCATTGATGGGCGCAGGGCTCGCGGCGGCCGTGATGATTAAGGTGATGGGCTGGCCGCATTCGGCCGCGTCCCTGCTTTGTGCGATCATCGGGGGCGTGGCTTCGGCCGTGCTATGGAGGCAATTTGGTATGAGTGGGCATTTCAACGAGGCGGGGGTTGGTATGATGGTTGGCTTAGTGGCCAATTTTGGCATTGCTCAAACAGAGGCCAATCTGAAGACCAAGACTTATCCGGTTTGAAATAGGCAACGTATAAATGACCGCATGTATGGATGGTGACTATGCACAATATACAACACTCAACCACTAGTCCTCCGAAACCAGCGAAAAGACGCACGAAGGTTGGTATCACAGATTGGCGTCTAAAAAAGGACGCTCTGGAAATCATATACAGTACCGCCTCCGATAAAGAGCTAGTTCACAAGGTATATGGCACTAACCAAGATGATGACCTAGAGCGTACGTTGTGCGCTGCTATGCAAAAATGGCATATCAGTATCCCGACAACTGCTGTTTATGTAAAATTTTTTGACATTCTTGGAGCCAGTACAGTGTTTTCGCGTAACTGCACAGGCAGCGCAGTGATTAATATGTCATATAAAGAATTTTACGATTTATTGCGCGAAAAGGCCGGGGTGGCGTGTCCAACGTCAGAACATGTCGCGGACACTATATTCCATCCGTTTCTCGCTCCACATGAGGGAAACATTGAGAATATCGATGATGGCATTAAGAACGGACGCATTGACCAGAGGCACCACTATTTAAGTGCGGATTCGGCTCTTCGTTGGAGAAGCGTAATAGATGCTCAATCGTACAAAACATATGCGCATTGCAAGCATTCTCTTGAGGTACATACAGCGGATGAGATATGGGAAAAATATATATCTGACAATCTTCCTGGAGATATTATCATGCTGGCCGGCGGTGGGTCACCAGAAAAAGATATGATCATTTTAAACAATATAATTCCACGGTTAAGCGGGTCAGAGGCCGTACACTATTCACTGATTGATGCAAGTTTCTATATGTTATTATCATCATAACGATTCTTGGATGGCATTGTACGACGGAACGAACGCCGTATGGCTGTTACGCTTGAGACATTTGTATGTGACACATGAGCCTGGATAGTAACGCGTCTAAACGGCGACGTGATACGAAAAATGCCGCTTGGTTTATTACGGGTGGAACTCTAGGGAATTTGGATGAAAGTGCGTTTTTCGAGTCGATATCGTCAATCGAAGAAGGGCGATTTGTTATTTGTGGGGGTCGAAAGCTGATCGTTGTGGCTCGTGGTTGCGAGGAAGCGGGGCTCAAGCGCCTCGCGGAGGCAATACCCATTTTCTGCACGCTCGGCCTCGCGAAGCGGTACCGCGTAATTCCGCAATGGATGCTACGCCGCTGGGTCCGGCAACGCTCGCGACGCGGCGGATCCGGTCAGGGCGGCCTGTTGGCGCTGATAAGGAATGCTCTGATGCTGCCCCCCGGGCGCCGCCGCCCGTGGCCAGCCGAGATGCGCGATGCCGCGAGGCTAGAGCTCTTCCGGCTCGACATTAAGGCAATCGACGAACTTCGCCTCGCGGCTCGCTTCCAACCGCCTGCTCCGGTGGAGGATGCGGCCACGTACGCCACCGATGAGCCGCTCGCGGCCGAGTGATGCGTCGTCGGTGGAGCGCTGAAAATGGTTTGATAAAGGTTCGAGAAAGTTGGTGCGAATTGGTCTAAAAGACCACATGTATAGCTATATATACATACGTAATTAGCATGATGTTTATAACATACTAAACGTACATGACAATATAAATGTATAGTATATACTTATAATAGTTAAATAATTCATAATATTTTGCTTCGTTAGCATGATAATTGTGGTCATGGTAGCGCTGTAAGTCATAATGGTCGTCCTTCCTGCTCATCGCCTGAAGAGTTCGGGCTTTGAGCATAGGAGGATGAAATGGGTGCTTCTCAGAAAATTCACAACAGCGATGATGTGTTGGATCAATCTCTCTTTGAATTCTTTGGCCAACATTGTTCTAAAAGATACGGTGTGCGCGGCGCAACCGTGATTCCGGTACGTGTGTTGGGTTGCGGGGTTGTGACTGTTCGCGATCTTGTTCGCAAAAGGCGCGCGGAGCTCTTGTTTATGCCACTCATGGGACCGAAACTGGTGGATGTTGTCGAAGCCCATCTTGCAGCGCATGGACTTCGACTCGCCAGGCCTCAGAACAGCCAATGATCTTGTCCTTTGCGTGTTCCGCCCTCGGCATTCCGAGGGCGTTTTTCTTGAGCAATGTTTTGCCATTCTTCACAACGGCATCAGGACGGCAGGCGGCGATAGATCGTCGCGGGGCTCACGCCATATTGCACGGCGATCTCCGCGATTGTCAGTTCGCGAGCGAGCGTGCGTACTGCGGGTTTTTGCCTGATCATTGCAGTCGCGCGTCCGAGGTGTGCGTGTTGACAGGGGAGATGATTCGTCTTGAGTTCGAGTTGCTCCACATGCTGCGTACACGAAACCAGAAAATACACTCATTGAAGCGGCAGCAGTTTGACAAGTCATCGTTTCCATTGGGTACGTTGTGAAGTTGCGAGAGGGGACTGTGCTTCAATACTACACGTCGGGAATTAGATAATGTGCGACGTTATAGACTTTGCTCTGTTGAGCGTTCTTGTATCGTTCCATATTTTGTGAGTTACTTTTTTATTGAGATTCCAAGCACACAGAACAGCTTTCTTTATTTGTTAGGCTTGTTGAGATATATCTAAATTCTATTAGAGATACCTCGCTTTAGACAAATAATTCGGTTTCGAGCCATCTCGTGGCTTTTCGAGCCATCTTAATTTCGGTCAAAACCCACACCTGCTTCGGTCAAAACCCACACCCTTTTCGGTCAAAGCCCACACGGCGCAAGCGTCCTTTCGTTCTCCCATTGCTCGAAGGTCTTGAGCTGCGCGCCATTTCTCTCAATCGTGAACCGGATGCGGCCAACCTCGGCCATGGTACTGCGAAGCGCGCCGCCGAAGCTTGCGGCGTAAGTCTGCGCCAGACCGTCGATGACGGTTTTCTCTTGGTCTGCGAGTGCGTCGAAAATTTCCTTGGCGGCCTTGCGCCTGAAATAGTCATACGCCGCTCGCCGTGTATCCTCACGCTCTCGCAGCTTCCGTGCGTCTTCTTGGGCCTTGTTGGAAGTCCGCCGCTCGCGGAACGCTAGATAGCTGGGGAGATTTTGTTTGATGCCGCCGAGCGTCTGGACATCGAAACCAGTCTTCCTCGCTTCAGCCAGGGCAAAATCGAAGAAACTTGGCATCTCGTCATAGCCGAGCGTGGCCAAAAACAGCTTGGCGGTCTCCACGTCCTTTGTCGGCACAAAGCCGGTCGCGTCGACCGGCCGGCCGGTGCGCTTCTCCGTAAAGAGATAGGCGACCTTAAGCGGCTCGCTGATCTGGCGGCGATCCTCGTGGAACTCCCACTGCAACTCGCCCTGATGCCGCCGCCGGTAGAACCGCTCATAATCCTCGAAAAAGGCCGCGCCCGGCCGAAAGCTCACGACGAACCCGTCTCCACTCTTCGCCTTCTTGATCCCGTGGGAACTCAAAAACCCGGCCTGCACCAATTGGTTGAGATGCTGCCCGAGCTGCTCACCGGCGATCTTGGATTTGTGTTTGAGGATTGTGAGGCCGCCGAGCCACTCGTTGCAGATGTCGTCATAGCGCTTCTCGAAAGAAAGGCTCTTTCCCCTGCGGCCATCGTAAAGATTGGCGAAGTGAAAAAATAAGCGCATGTAAAGTGCCTGCCCTATTGTACCGAGCTGCATCATGAGCGCATGATTGAGACAGGTGAAGTGTTCGTCCTGGAGCGAGGCGATGATCGGCTCGGCAAGCGTGATCGTGCAGGCTTCGATCGGGTCGCTCGCAAACTCGCGCCGCTCCAGAAAAATCTCCGGAAATATATTGAACGAGTGCTCGACGTGTCGTCCGTCGCTTTTTTTTGAAATTGGCATTGATGAATGTGTAGTGGATTTCATGCAAGGCACGGGAAAGTTGCTCGCTGTCGCGCCCGCCCCATTCCTTGCGACCGATGAGCCTGCCTAGCTCCCGCTTCGTGAACGACACTTCATGGCGAATGGGGCGACCGTAATCCGAATGTTTTTTTATAAGCGCGATGAAAATTTTGTGG
>QHBR01000129.1 GCA_003244015.1 Hyphomicrobiales bacterium
CAAATGAATCAGACCACTAGGATCTACTCCCCATGTCAGCGGTAATCCAGCCGCCCGCAAAGATGATTCCACATTGACCGAGAGAGCTTCATCAACCCTTTTGTCCGGCTTCTGCGGGTCGGGAAGTCGAGGTTCAAACGCCGCCGCAGGAGCACGGGGAACGCCAGTGAGCTGATCAGTGATCATCCGTTGCTTGCCGGTACGGTATGCGCGCCTTATCAAGCCTTCACTCGGATCAGTGAGTTCCAGTCAGTCTCACTCGCACTGATCGTTGTTTCTGATTTTTCATCCAGCGGAGCGCGCGCTGAGTTCGCACAGCGCAGAACGTGATTGCACCAAGTGCGGATCGCGTCCGTGATATGGCGGCACAGCACCTTGCGCATCCTCCAACACAGCGTAGACGTCATATGGCTTGCGAAAACGCAATTCGATGTTCATGCCGGAGGTGTGCCACTCAGTACCTATTCCACCATTCTGCAACGGGAGCACCAACGGCGGCGGTAAATTAAGGGACATGAATAAAGGTTCGAGGCTTTGAATTGCGTAGATCATGGTTTGATTGTCTATAGGATCGCCTGCTTCATCCGCGATCATTGTGTCGGAAAGTTCGAGTGCGTCTCTCAATGCTTCGCGAAACTGCTCGATCTTGACGCGAAGAGGTTCTTCCAGGGCGAGCGCCGTCAGCGGCTGCTGACTTAGGCTCTGTCGCTGCGAACCTAACGTTCCTTGATCAGGATTCCAGCTAGTAACAGCCACAGACGAGGTAATAATTCGGCCCAATGTGACCTTTCCCAGCATTCCAAACGGTTTGCCGTCTTCACCATTGAGCCGATATCGAAGGGTGAATGACATGTCTTCCAGCGGCTCTTGCCACTCAACACCGAGTTTGTCACTCCAAACGCGGAAAATCTTCTCAGGCGCTGACAGGGGAACACCCGTGTTCGCGGTAAGAAGAGGATTGACGTAGAGCACCTCGCACTGATTTACGTCGGCGGCGATAGCAGTTATGCCCTCGGCTGCCGCAAGGGTCTCTAGTTCATCAAGCGCGTTGGTGAACTCCGCGTATACCGTCTCGAAATGCGGATAAGGACTCCCTTGTACGCCGCCGCGCCAGTTAAACAAAAGCCTGTCGCCTTGCAGCTGGATTAATGAGTTCTCATCGGCTGACATAAACCACATTCGAGGTTGAAGACCCACGGGCGGCATCACGACGCCGAAAGACATAATTTGAGGGCCGCCAAAAGTCTCAAAGCTCGGAGTTAACGGCGGCTGAACCTGTATCTTTGGAAAGCGCGCCTTTGTCCTTTGGTAGTAGAGCCCGAGGTGCACAGGATTCAGGACAGCAGGGAATTGCACTCCCACTGCCACTTCGGACACCGGTGGTTTCCTAAACCTCGGAAGGGGGGCTTCATCGTTCATCTTCAACTCGAACTCCCTGTAACATATAGGATCGTTGGCCGTTTCCTGAATTTACTCGCGACGCTGTCTTTTTCAAACTGGCTCCCTGCCAAAGTGCAACTGGCCATTGTCGCTGGGACGGCGCCCCAAGACGCAAAAACAGATATCCCGTGGCGACTTGTCGACCCGCCCTAAATCCCGCGTGCTTCGCGACGATCGCTCCGGGATTTTCCTCGTTCATCGAGACGGGCGCCTTCAAGCCTGTGAGGGCTTGAGGTGCGCCCGCGGGCAAGCGGCGCCGGGTGGCGCGCGAAGCGGATGCTTGTCGCCCCTAAAAAACCGGCACCCCGCGCGCGTTGAGGGCCTGCGCCAAACGCGCCAAGGCCTTGGCGCGCTTGCGAAAAAAAGTATGCGGCGCCCATTGCTTTTCGGCGCAGAAGGCTCACGGCTACGTTGTTATCATCCAGATTGGCTCCCAGCTCGGCTCCCAACGAGTCGCACGGCTTGCAGCTTGAGCTGACTGCAAGAGGGATAGCTTCTTGATCGATCTTCCGCGCGCGGCGCGCAACGCCCAAAGGGTCGCGACAAGCGCCATGCCGGAAATCCTCGACGCGCAATTCGCTCAGCCACGCGAACGCCGTTTCCATATGGGTAATTTCGGCGGCGCTCGGGCGGATCACGGTGCGATTGGCAGCTTCGCTCCGCGTCCGGCGTTCGCTCTCTTCGAGCTCCGCTTGGGCAAGTTGATCGGCCCATTCGGTGACCGTACGCGGCCAATGCCCGCCGGGCACGCGGGGTCCGCGCAAACGCGGCAGGCGGTCGAGGGTGACAAAGGCTTGCACAAGCCTTTTGCCGACGAGGTCCGCGTCCCAAAGCGGCGGCGGCGTCTCGCGCCTGGCGAACAGCGGCGCCTCGCCCCGGCTGGCCATTGCTTCTTCGTCCATGCTCAAACCCCATCGTCGAGGATATTGTCGAGGAGGCTGGGGTCGGCGGCGACTTCGAAAAGCAACATGCGAACCATCGCTTCGCGCGTGAGGCTGCGCTTGGACGCGGCATCCTCGAAATAGCTGGTGACATCGGGCGGAAGGCGCACAGACATGGTCCCCGCCAAGCGAAACGCGAGGCCGAACCTTTGCGCCTGCCGGTGCACATTGTTGGCGGTCGAGGCGATGATGGGGTCCTCGGCGACGCGTTTGGCCTCCCAGCCAAGGCCCATAAGAAACCCGAGGCGGGCGATTCGCTCGCCGGTCCAATGCGCTTTGTGGATTTCGGTGGCAACCGTCACGGTAAAATCTCCTTAGCTCTATCGCGCGGGGCAACCGAAGCGGCGTGCCGCCCAAGTCATATACGGTAGTATTACCTTAGATGTCAAGGTGATTTTACCGAATGCGCCTTTGGCTGTGTACGGTTACTCTACCGCTATGGAACTTGATGCCGTTCTCGCCCGAATCGAAAGCCGCCTGAAGGCCTTGGGCCTTTCCGCGCACGCCGCTTCCCTAGCCGCCAAACGGCCCGACGCCATTCGCAATTTGAAACGGGCGGCCAAGAACAAAGACCGGCGCGGGATCACCACCGAAACTCTGATGGCGCTTGCCCCAGTCTTGCAAACAACCGCGGCCTGGCTGCTTGAGGGCGTTGGGGATCCCGCTTCCGGCAATCGCGTGCGCGTCGTCGGGCGGATTGGCGCCGGCGCCGAAATAAAGCCGGCGTTCGAACAAATCTCGCCCGAAGGTTTGGATGAAATCGAGGTTCCGTTTCCGGTCTCGCCGGATGCGATCGCGTTCCAGGTCGAGGGCGACAGCATGTGGCCGCGCTACGACCCGGGCGACGTGATCATTTGCTGGCGCCAGGGGACCAATGCCGAGGAAATCATCGGTTGGGAAGCCGCGGTCAGGACCGCCGACGGCAAATGCTATCTGAAACGTATCCAGCGGGGCGCAGCAAGCGGAACCTTCGATCTCGAGAGCCATAACGCTGGCCCGATCCGCAGCGTGCGAATCGCATGGGCCGCCGAAATCAAAGGGGTTGTCCGATCCGGTCAGTGGCACCGGAGATAGGCTTTAGATTAGGTAATAATACCTTGACATAGGTATATATACCTGTCAGAGGTGTCTGCCTTTTCTGGAGCCTGCCAATGCCGAACCGCCCGCCCGCCCGAGCCAATGTCGAAGCCGCGCTTCGCGCGCAAGCCACGCGCACCGCCGTCGCTCTGATTAAGGACCGGGCGCGCGCCTAAGCGACGCGCCCGGCGACGTTGGAAAATGTCTTTCCCGGTCTTTCGGCCGCCGCGCCCGAGACGATCATTGCCGTGGCGAAGCATCTGATCGCGGCGGAGAAAAGGGCGCCGCGCCGTGGTTTGGTTTTGGCGGGGAAGTCAAAATCCTCAACGCCACGGCGGTTTTGCTTTCGGCGCGCGCCCTTCGCCGGGATAAAGGACGACGCGCCCGAAAGCGGCCGCATAATTTCTGAACCCGATTTGCGGGAGCGGGTCAGTTTGATTCCCATCGGAAGCTGGCCGCAAGCCAAAACTTAGACTGACCCAGTACCCCAATACCAGAGGGGTCCATGCTAGCTTACGGCGACGGGCCATAGCGGTCCAGGAACATCTCAACGGCTTCTTCGACATGAGCGCGCATTTTCTTCCGTTTGAAAGGCTCAAAGCCTGGCGCGAGGAGTCCAAGAATCTGGTAGTTGGCGACAATCGCCCCAAGAAAGAGTTTGGCGGCAAGCTCGGGTTCGGGGCAGCGCAACTCCCCGCGCCGAGCGGCGCGGCCAAGGTAGCGCGCGAGCTCGCCGAAAACGCGCCCAGGACCTTGTGCGTAGCAGATGCGGCCCAGTTCGGGCGCGCGGATCGCTTCCGCGACCATGACCCGGTAAAATGACAGGGAATCGGCGAGGGTAAGAAAATCCAGCAAATTGAGCCCGAGTCTGCCGAGGACCTCGCGCGGCGTGCCATTCGTGTCCAGCTCGCCATCTTGTCCGCCGGTTATTCGCGCCGAGCGCCGCTGGACGATTTCCGCGAACAACTCCTCCTTGTTGCCAAAATGCCGGTACAGAGTCTCCTTCGACGCGCCCGCTCTGGCAGCGACGAGCTGCATGGTCGTCTCTGTGAACCCGCGCTCCAAAAATATGCGTTCCGCGATCGCCGCGATTTCTTCGCGCCTCTTATCGCCCCGTGGCACGCGCCGCCCGGTCTTTTCGGCGGAACAGTTCCCTAGGTTCCTTGACTCGACCGCATCGCTCATATAAACGTACCAATCGGTTCGGTTACTTCTAAGCCATTCCAACGTTATCTCGTTGCGGGACGCTTTAAGTCCGGACAGTTTACGCGAGCCTACAACAAACGGCGATACAATTCATGACGGGCACGCTCTTCGACAACGAAGTACGAGGACACGACGCTAATCATGCGCGCGGCAACCCTGGCGACGAGAGCCCGGAAAACGACAGCACCGAAGCCAGCGCCCCGGGGGAATTGCTTGAGAACGGCGGGAAAAACCAGCCGCGCGAGCGGCGCGGCCGCGTATTTTTGGGCGGCATCCTCATTTTCGGACTGCTGATGGGCGGCGGCATTTATTATTGGCTTTTAACCCGGAACGTTGAATCGACGAGCGACGCTTATACGGACGGCCGCGCGGTGAGCATAGCGCCGCAGGTCTCGGGGCGCGTCATTTCGCTCGACGTGACGGACAATGAATTCGTCCATAAGGAGCAGGCGCTCATCCATATCGATCCGCGTCAATATGAGAACGACCGCGATTCCGCGCAAGGCGCGCTCGATATGGCGCAACACCAGCTCGCCGGCCAGAAGTTCGGGGCCGAGATCGCGCGTAAGAACTTCCCTGCCCTTCTGAAGCAAGCGCAAGCGCAGCTCGCCTCGGCGCAGGCCACGGAGGCCAAGGCGCAGGCCGATGACCGGCGCCAGCGCAGTCTTCCCAAGGCGGCCACGACCCAACAGGAGATCGATGCCGCCACCGCGGCTTTGCGCCAAGCGCAAGCCCAGGTCTTGCAAGCCGAGGCCCAGGTCATCCAGGCGGAGCCGGTTCCGCAACATATCGGCGAGGTGGACACTCAGGTGGGTCAGCTCAAAGGCCAGGTCGAGCAAGCCCAAGCCAAGCTCGATCAGGCGCTTTTGAACCTCTCGTGGACGGTCGTGACCGCGCCACAGGACGGCTGGATCACCAAGCGCAATGTCGAGATCGGCGATTACGTGACCGCAGGCCAGCAAATTTTTTCAATCGTCGCGCCTGAGGTTTGGATCACGGCGAATTTCAAGGAAAGCCAGCTCGACAGGATTCGCCGGGGCCAGTCTGTAACTATTAGGCTCGACGCTTATCCGAGCCTCGACCTTACGGGTCATGTGGATAGCATCCAGTTGGGATCCGGCTCGAAATTCACCGCTTTCCCGCCCGAGAACGCGACCGGCAATTTCATCAAGATCGTGCAACGCGTCCCGGTTAAAATCGTCATCGACAAGGGTTTGCAACCGGATATTCCGCTTCCGCTCGGAATTTCCGCGGTCCCGACGGTGACCGTCCGATGAGCGCGGCCGATCAAGCTCGCGAAGTTCCATGGAAACCCAAGCATAATCCATGGGCCATCGCTGTAGTTGTCACGTTTGCTGCGTTCATGGAGATTCTCGATACGACCGTCGTCAACGTCGCCTTGCCGCACATCGCGGGCAGTTTGTCGGTTAGCAATGATGAAGCGACCTGGGCGCTTACTTCCTATCTTGTCGCCAATGCCATCGTGCTGACGATTTCCGGCTGGCTGAGCGCGGTGATCGGGCGCAAGCGCTATTTTCTGATTTGTCTATCTATGTTCACTGTTTGTTCTTTCCTTTGCGGGATCGCGAACAGCCTGCCCCAACTCGTCATCTTCCGGCTCATGCAAGGCTTCTTCGGCGGCGGAATGCAGCCGACCCAAATGTCGATTGTTCTCGATACTTTCCCGCCGCAAAAGCGCGGTGCCGCGTTTGGCGTCACCGCGATCGCAACGATCGTCGCGCCAGTGCTCGGGCCGGCATTGGGCGGATTCGTCACGGACCACTATGATTGGCGCTGGATCTTCTTCGTCAATTTGCCGGTGGGACTGATCGCGGTTTTTTTCGTTTCGGTCCTTGTCGAGGATCCCCCTTGGCACCCACGGATATCGCGGCACGTCGACTTTATAGGCCTGTCGCTGATTACGCTCGGGCTCGGTTGCATGCAGGTCATGTTGGACCGTGGCGAGGAAAAGGACTGGTTGGGATCGCCCTTCATTCGCGTCATGGCCATTCTGGCAACCCTGGGAATCTTTGGTGCGATCGGCTGGCTCTTGATCGCCAAGAAACCGATCGTTGACCTACACGTCTTCAAGGACAGGAATTTCGCCATGGGATGTGTCTGCATCGCGGCCACCGGCGCAGTTCTTTATTCCGGCGCGGTTGTCATCCCGCTGTTCACGCAATCAATCATCGGCTATAATGCCACATGGTCAGGATTGATCCTCTCGCCGGGCGGTATCATCGTTATCCTCCTGATTCCGATCATTGGCCAATTGATGCGCGTTATGCAGACGCGTTTTATCATTGCGGCCGGCTTCTTTATCATGGGTTGCGCCTTTGTCTACTCAAGCACGCTCACGCCCAGCATCGATTTCAAGACACTGGTCATTATGCGCTCGGCGCAGACCGCGGGCCTGGCCTTTCTGTTCGTGCCAATTAGCACAATCGCCTACACGACATTGCCGCGCGAGCTAAACGGCGACGCGACGGCACTTTTCGCGATGTTCCGCAATGTCTTCGGTTCGATTGGAATTTCGGTCTCGACGGCCATGATCACCGAGCGGACACAGATCCATCAATCCTATCTCGCGAACTGGGCTAACCCTTTCCATCAACCTTTCAACGAATTGATCGCAAATTATGAACGCTCCCTGACGGCGATGGGACGCGCCGCGAGCTCGGTGCATGATATCGCTGTAGGGCAAGCCTACCAAGCTTTTCGTATCCAAGCCGCTGTGCTTGCCTATTCGGATGTTTTCCTCCTGGCGGGCGTTGTGGCTTTCGCGGTCGTCCCCTTCTGCTTCTTCCTATCTCACAAGAAAGGGGCAGTGGTGGCGCCGCGCATTAGCAACATTGCGAGCGCCGCAAAAAACGGTACGTTGGCGGCAATGCTCGCCCTGCTGGCACTGCCCGGATGTTCCGCGGTTGGGCCAGACTTCGAGGCGCCGGACCCTTTGCTGCCGCGCGTTTCTTTCTTCGGCAAGCCGGGGCCTTCAGCCGTCGCGGACGGCGCGCCGGCGGCGTCGGCGAAAGGCGATGTGTTGCCGGTCGATCCCAATTGGTGGGCAGCATTCCGCGATCCGATCCTGACATCGTTGGCCGAGCGGGTCGCGGCGGCCAATCTCGATGTGAATTCGGCCACCCTCAAACTGGCTGAAAGCCGGTCGCAACTCGGCGTCGTTGCCTCGGCCGCCCTGCCCGCGATCAACGGCGATGCTTCGTACCAACGCGAGTTGCTCAGCCAGAACGGCGTTATAAGCCTGGCCAAATTAGCGCTGCCGCCGGGCAGGCCATTCGTGGTGCCGCCCATTAGCATTTACCAGCCGGGGTTCGACGCCTCTTGGGAGTTCGACCTCTGGGGCCACGTCAGACGCCAGATCGAGGCCGCCGGTGCGCAGGTCGAAGCAGCCGAAAATCAGCGGCGGGACATGCTTGTCTCGACCTTGGCCGAGCTTGCACGCGATTACATCCAGTTGCGGGGGGTGCAGGCCCAGATCGCGATTTCAAACGAGAATCTCAATACCGCCAACGACATCTTGCAGCTGACGAAGACCCGCGCGGCAAGGGGGCTGACAACCCAGCTCGACGTCGAAAACGCGGCGGCGGAAGCGGCGAGCATCAGGGCTCAGCTGCCCGGTTTGGAAAACCAGGAATCGATGGAGATCAACGCCCTAAGCCTGCTCCTCGACGAGCCTCCGGGGTCGCTGCGGAGCGAACTCGCGCGGGCGAAACCAGTACCGCCGGTGCCGCCGCGCGTGCCGCTCGGAATAGCATCCGAACTCGCGCGCCGGCGGCCTGACATACGCGCGGCGGAAGCGCAGCTTCATGCGGCAACCGCCGATATCGGCGTCGCAGTGGCCGATTTCTATCCTAGCGTGAAGTTCAATGGCACCGTTGGGTTCAATTCACTCGATTTAAAGGATCTTTGGAAGGGGAGCTCGCTGCAATATGTATTGGGGCCGAGCCTGTCCATCCCAATCTTCGACGGCGGGCGCCTCAAATCGACCTTGGAGCTGCGCGAGATCCAGCAACAGGACGCGGCCATTACCTATCACAAAACAGTGCTTCAGGCTTGGCACGAAGTTGTCAATGCGCTGGTCGCTTATCGCACCGAACAGCAACGGCGTACGCGCGTGAAGGATCAGGTCGGCCACTCCCGCCGGGCGTTGGCCCTTTCCCGCACGCGGTACGATACGGGGGTTACGGATTTTATCTCTGTCCTCGACGCTGAACGGACCTTGTTGCAGGCGGAGCTGCAACATGCGCAAAGCACCACCAATGTATCGACGAACTTGGTGCAACTCTACAAGGCGCTAGGCGGCGGCTGGGAGCAAACTTTTCCAGAGGAACCCGCAATGAGTGTCGTGAACCTTCAATCGGTTCAATGAGCGCGCCTCTAATCACCAAAACTTTTGCCAACCCGCCTCATCGAGGGCCTCACACTGCGTCATGGCCGGGCTTGACCCGGCCATCCAAACACCCGCCTTCCGTGATTGGATGCCCGGCTCAAGGCCGGGCATGACGGTGAGGGTCACGAACAACGAGATTTGGCCTAATACCAAGTCTCGAAGAGAGTGACCTATCGCCCTCCCTGCGTCATGGCCGGGCTTGACCCGGCTCCAAACGCCCGCCTTCCGTGATTGGATGCCCGGCTCAAGGTCGGGCATGACGGTGAGGGTCACGAACAACGAGATTTGGCCAACACCAAGTCTCGAAGAGAGTGACCCATCGACCCTCCGACTGTCATGGCCGGGCTTGACCCGGATCAAGTCCGGGGACGGGCATGACGGCAAGAACCGGTGGTATTGCCTTCTCCGGACAAGATGCGGGACCAGGCATGACGCAGCGGTCATGCGCTCCTACCGATTCAGCTGTTCATAGAGGTCTTCCCAATCCGGGTTCGCCTCGTGGATCAGCGAGAGCTTCCACGCGCGCGGCCAATGTTTCAGGTTCTTCTCGCGCTGCAAAGCGTTGCGAATGTCGTCGTAGGGTTCGTAGTAGACAAGGCGTTTCAAGCCATAGCGCTTGGTGAAGCCATCGATGATGCCTTGGCGATGCTCCCAAACGCGACGCGAAAGACTACTGGTCACGCCGATGTAGAGCGTGCCGTCGCGTTTGTTCGACATAATGTAGACATAGCCACCTTTCACGGGGTCAACTTTATCATGTCATGGCCATCTCCGGCTTGATTGGGCTTGCCCCGGCGATCTAAACCCTGAAGACGAGAGTTTGGATGCCCGGCTCAAGGCCGGGCATGACGCGAGAGTCATGCGCGGTGGGACTTGGCATCAGAGACTAAATTCGCGCCGCGTAGGCGATTGGAATTGTACGCGTTTGGACTTAACGCCACTCCATAGGCATACCGCAATTCGCTTATTGGCTCTTGGTCAATACGTAGATGACAATCCCGGTGATCATCGGAAGGATGAACGTCCCGAGCGCAGCGGCCTGCATGACGGCCGAATCCGCCGCCGCCGCCGCCGCGAAACCAGCCTCGCCGGTCGTGAGCTTGGTGCGCTCATAGTCCGTCCAGGCCGCAACGAATGGCTTGATGATTCCGCCGAGGACCGAATTGAGAACTGGAATGATAAGAGCGAGCATCTAACTCTCCATCATGCTTTCGGCGCGGCCGGGGCAGGTGGAGCGGCGGGCGCCGCATCAGCGGTAATCGGCACCATCTTGGCTGCCGCGACAAGCCCGTAAACGTGAGTGAAGGCAGTTGCCGCGGCAAGACCGGCGGCGATCTTGTCAGCGTTCCCTGACGACAAGAAAACATTCCAGCCGGCGAAGCTGTTGATCTCATCCAGGATGGCCGGCAGCTGTGGGAAGATTGCAGCGAGCAAGCCGAGAGTGACGGTCTTGAAGCCGCTTAGCCGCGCGAGAAATTTTCCCCATATCGAAACGCCTACGAGGATCGGCTTGCAACATCAGAAGTAGAACTACCGGCGAGATTTGGTGATACCGGTCCGCGAGGGGAACGGGAAACCACCCGCAATGCCGGAGGGCATCGACTTGGAGCGCCGAACATATCAAGGCCCCCTGCTCATGCTCGTTGAAATGAACAGCGAACCCAGCGATCGCCGGGGTATCGTATGGCCAGCCGATGCGTGATTTTAGAAAATTCCCCCATTTGCCGGTCATATCCGCCATCGGCAGATCGACGATGATCTGCAACGTCGACCTCGTATCGTAGTCGATAGGAAATCTCGAGACTCCGGTTCCAATGTGCGAAGCGATGATTGTACCGTCGTGCATCGCCGCTTCAACATGACTCACCGCCCCGGTTGTCCCAAAGCGGGTAAGCCTGGATAACAATGAGTCCTTTGTCGTAACGAACCGGAGCCTCGCTACGTTGAGGGGAGGAGGCGCAACAACGAGCGTCATCATCAATTGTCCTAACTCTGGCAGTGGTCAAGAAATCGGCAGTTCGCGTCGATAATTTTCATGCCGGAAGCCTCTCACAAAGTACGAGCATAACGCCGCTTAACCCGAGCGGAATTGGCGCGAGGAGCTCATCAATGAAATTATGCTTGCCGCCGAGCTACCTTCGAGCCATATGCCGATTATCATAAGAGAGGCGACGGTAAGGGAATCAACTACAGGTACGATCATCGCTTTGCCTCCGTGACGAATGCGGCGGCGCGCTGGCTTTGACGCCACGCATGAAAGAAGAAAATTCCTGCGAGGACCGCGACGACAACCAAAATGCGGATTTCCGTCGCGCCGGTCATGCCGCCATGGACGGCGTGAGCGATCGTGGCGCTTCCCATGATCGTCCCGCCGGCAACCGCCTGAGTAGACTTCTTGCCAGAATGGAAATTCGCCTCGCCGGCCTTGCGCGTGAGAACCTCCGGCGCTGCTTTCCCATAGGCCATGCGGAGCGCAAGCGCCTCGCACGCGGCGACGCGGCGCCCCCAGCCGGCACCGAAATGGCTCCAGGTGCGAAGGGCATGGAGGAAGGAAAGGCGGTGAGCACAAATGCCGTGGATCATGTCATCGACCTTGCACGGACCTATCTTTGTCCAAACCTCGAGCGCGCGTGCAGGCCCGCTGTTGACCGCAAAATCGAAAACGCACAAATCTTCCCCCGCACATAAGCGGTTGCCATCGATGCGATCCCAATATTCATTGCGATAGATTTCATCGCGCTCGGCGGCTTCGATCGTGAAGACGTCCCTGCGTGCGCGCCGCGTCCTTTCGCGATAGGCATCGTAAGTCGCTTGCGTCACGCCTTCCATTGTCCGGCCGCCGGGATCGCGCGGATCGTTCGACCTCCCGCCCTCGTATTTCAGAGTGAAGGCAAGACAGGCTTGGAACCGGAGGTCCGCGTTAGAGAATTTTTTAGCCGTCATGACGTGCTCCAATAAAAAAGCCGCCTTGCGGCGGCAGTATGCGAAAAAAAAATGCACAAACTCATCCGATGATGTTCGAGTCTTCCTCGCGGTCCCGAAGATAATTGTCGAACAAGCGTTCGAGGTCCGGCTTGTTGCCGGAAAACTCAAGCACGCCGTAGCTGTTGCGCTTCAAGTCGGCGTGCGGGTTGAACTGATGTTTGATGAACATATCCCAGCGGCTTATATAGGCGCGGCGCGTCTTATCGCCGTGCCAGCGATGTTCAATCGTTCCGGGCATGTACCCAAGTTTGCGATTGACATGGACAAGCGCGCGAGCTTCCCAAAGCTTTACGGCATCGCGATACGCGCCGCCGATCTCTTCGGGGATCGAATAATCCGCGAGTCCGGCGATCCCAAGGGCCATGTGGTGGTCGCCAGACTCCATGCCGCCGAGTTCAAAAAGGCCGCCGACCTTGTCGAGGATTTCACGGACCCAGCACCATGCAAATCCGGAATGCGGGTAGTCGTAAGGCCCGCCGTTGCATTTCCAGAATTTCATTCCCTTTGGCACAATAGGCTTCCCGGCGTGAAAGACGCTCGCGAAGCTCACGTGGGCATGGAGGTGATCATCGTTCGGCCCAAGATCGTAGGCAGTTTTCCAGGGCTGGACGACTGGATAGAGCTGCAGGGCATGAATGGCCTCCGCAGCCCATCCGGACTTGCGGAAATGAATGTCGGCATCAAAAGTGCCGATATATTTCGCATCATGCGGAAGCTGGGAAATCCCGATGTTCAGGCAGTTTTCCTTCGACCATGCGAGAGTCGTCGCGCGCACGGGAACATGCGCGACGCGGATATGCTCGCCGAGATCGGCAAGATCGTAGCCGCGCGCGCCATGGGCGACCTCGACGATCGTCACGTGGACATTCGACTCTCGAAGCCAGTCCACGATGGCCGCGCGGGCGAGGAGGATGCGGGATTTCCACCGAATCGGATTAGCAACCGCGGTGACAATATGCAGCGTATCCGATTTCATATCGCCCTCAATTCAGTCTTTCGATTCAAACGGTCGCGGCCCCGCGCCCTATCATGCCGAGCGCGCGCGCCGCGTTGGCCGAGAGATCGAGAGGCGTTTGGTGGACGCGGCCGGCCCGCGATCGTTCACTCGGACCACGACGGATGTCCCGCAGCGGCTCACGCGGAGCTGATCCCGAAGCGAACAGAGCGATAGGCGGCGGGAAAGCCACGCGGTTTGAACCGTTCTCCGGAAGCCGTGACGCGCCCGGACTCGAAGCCCTAATCGGATCCGTGGCATTCCTGAGTTCTAATCGAAGGACCGGCGCGCGAGACGGCCGCGGATGCGATAAGAACGCATCCGCAAAACGCCAGACGCCTCAATGCTCCGGAAACCTGCAGAAAAGTAGGAACACGAGAATGAGCAGCGGCGGGAAGAACATAAGCAACCCGAAGACCGCGCTCATGAAAGCATCGGCCTTTGTCATTGGAAGGTCCCCATGGTGAACGGCCCGGACGACGGGCGTGGATTTTTGTTGAAATCCTAGACGACGCTTAACGCTCATGGCATCAGGCCAGTGCTGGCGTAAGTTTTCCAGATTGTAGCTGTGTTCTGATCTGGCAGCCAGATAGATGCCCGCGGGTCGGTGTAACTAGCAGCGTCTGCGATGACCATTTATCATGCGTTGCTCATTACGCCAGGGGTTCGTATTCGTGTTGAGCACAACCTCGTAGGTGCCCCTCCAGGCCACATCGTTCTTCCAACTAGGGTCCGGACTCAATTAATTCAGATCCAGTAGGCTAAGGTAGCGGCGAAGCAGAGGGCCGAAAAGAAGTTTTGCGCGAACTTGTCGTAGCGCGTGGCGATGCGCCGGAAATCCTTGAGCCTGCAAAAGCAGCGCTCGACGACGTTGCGGTTTTTGTAAGCCTCTTGTCGTGGCGGATTTTCTTC
>QHBR01000233.1 GCA_003244015.1 Hyphomicrobiales bacterium
GTTAGAGTCGATCCACTAGTAGGCCGCTTCAACTAAATCGTAAGGTAATGAATGATTCGCTTTTGTTGCACCCCGAAGTGGCGGAGGCGAAGATGGGCAAGAGGCGGGTCGAAGCCGATGGTTGTCAACGCACAATAGAAATGTCCCCTATTTCTCCACCATAGATAGTGTCCCCTTTTGCAGTCGTGGGGTTTGGATGGATAACGCGCGCGAGCGCGCCCCCACAGCGGCGTGAGCCGGGTGAGCGTTATCCCCGCCCTTGTCCGAGCCTTGTGGAGGGCTTGGAGCGACCTTGCTGCAAGAACAGTTTCGATCCTTAAATCGATGGTCGTCGCATCCTCGGCAGGGCTTTGCATGGGAAAGGTTTTGAACGCCGTGCCGACCAGAATCCGGACTTTGTAATGCACCCGGATATCTTTGTTCATAAAGCGATGCAACGTCGCGCGTGCGCCCCGCATTGCGGTCCCTCTCCCTCCAGTTTTGATGCCGTCCATTGTACCGCCGGTGCAAACGGTCAGCGCCTTCGACAGCACCCGCTCTTCGTGCCGCGCTAAAGCGTGGTCCCGCACGGCTTCGGTTTTTGTCCACGGGCGATGCGCGCCGTTTGCGTCGCGCCGAGGCACGGCGAATTTTTTGTTCGACGTTTTGACAAAGCCCTTTGTCAACGCATTGGCTTCTTACATCGCCGTCATCTCGTGCCGGCGCATCTCTTTAACTCATCGATCTTGAACCAATCGATCTTGCCGAGTCTGATTTATCCGTTCCACCCGTCCTTTCGCTTGTGGCGGGTGGAATTACGTGATCGAAAAGGAATCACTCAAAGGTTCCCACGCCCCCGGCGCCGCGATAAGTCGGGGTATAGAAAATATTCAAGGCGCCTTTACATTAGCGTTGAGCCAACTCGAATCAGCTGATTGAAGTGAGGGTTGTCACGCCCGTCCATCAATCGCCTGCATCACAACGAGGAATACGATGAACCGCGAAAGTCAACTCGAAGGCGCGATTGAACGCATCGTGCAAGACCCTCATCTGCACGCACGCTGGCTGAATACGTTTTCGTATCTCGAATATGTCGGGTTCCGCAAGATCGTGAAGAGCCAGAGGGCCGAGGTTTTGACCGCCGCGATCCTCGGCCACGCCTGCGAGGAAGGCCGCCATGCGCTCGGTCTCAAAAGGCTCGCGGTGAAATTGGGTGGCGCTGAGTTTGACTCCTATGCTCCCGAAGTCCTGCTCTGCGGCGAGGAGGCCGAGGCCTATTTCCAGGACCTCGACAAAGCTTGCGACGCGGCGTTCGCGGATCGCTCAGGAGAAGAGCGCGGAAAACTCACCTATGGCTATGTGACTTGGCTCGTCGAACGCCGCGCACTCGACGTTTATCAGGTCTACAAGAGAGCCATTGGGGATTCGGAAATAGCGCGAAAGCTCGGCGGCCTGCTCGCCGAGGAATCCAAGCATCTCGCCGATGTCGAAGCTCTTCTTCACGCGGGCGACCCGGAATTTCCGGTCCGATCAAAGGAATTCGAGGAGATCGAAGCGGCGCTCTATCAGAATTTCATAGGCGCACTATCCCGCGAGCTCGGGGGAATGGCCGCGATCGCGACCCCTGTTTCGGCCTGAACGGCGCCGGCGGGCTTTTCGATGCGTGCATCCGAGGCCGAAATTCTCGTCATACCCGGGCTTGGCGGTTCGGGGCCGGACCATTGGCAGAGCCGCTTGGAAGCCAAAATCCCGACGGCGCGCCGCGTCGTTCAAGCAGATTGGGAGCATCCCGCCCTTGACGCCTGGCGGGTGGCCCCTGGCCGGAAGGCGTCATGCGTTTCGCTGGATTCTTGAAGACGCTGTGAGGCCGCCGGGTAGTGTCTCAGGTTGAATTCCCGCAAGGGGTGGAAAGCGCCAGAACCGGACATTTCCGCACCGACTCGGCAAGTTAGGCCTCAAGACAACCTACTGGTCCAGACAATGCCCGCCAGAACTTATGGCTCACAATATTTCTGTACGAGCGGGTCAGTTGCCAAGGTCTCTTCAACAGCGTCCAGGCCGGCATAGAGATATCCGGCATCTCCCAATGCGCGGTTGAGCCGATCGTTCACGACAATACCCAGCCATCCCGGTACACGGTCACGCCAAAAATTATTGTCGGCGAACACGTCTTTATATTCCGTCTGAATGTGGTCCAGTAGCAGTGCGGCTTTCAGGGCGAATGCATAATCCCCGCTATTTCCAAGTTGACCACCAATGCATTCGACAGCTTCCGCAAGTCGAAAAAGACCGCGCTTCAACAATGCGAGATCAGGTCGCATAAGGTCTAGCTGGGTGTTTGCATTAGGCAGCTCGTTAACCCGATAAGCTCCCGGTCTACGGAACCGAAAAAGGCCCTGACGGACGAGGTCGCAGTTCTCTCGATCAAGCCGTACTTAATTCGCAAAAACCTCGCGCAGTTTTCGCATCCGACCAGTATCAATAATATCTTCGAGACCTGCCTCAATGATGGGATCGGATAGAGGAAACCTTGACCCATTCAGCCAATGATCATTGCTCGGCGCTTTACCGGGAACTAATTCGAGGTGCTTGGGCAATTTTCCCAATGCCCAAGCACCTCGAATCGGGGGAAGACATGATAGACCCGCAAGCGCGCCGTATTCTTGTCGACGGTGCAAAGAAACAAGGGACTCGGATGCTCAACCAGCCATTTAACTGAATCCCCGTCGTTGAACTTCCAAGGATCCTCCGTGCTTTTCACTTGAACGGAAAAGTAATCTTGAACACGAGCGCGCTGCCCGATCCGCTCGGTCAATGTGCAGTGCAGGTCGATTCAATAATCGCTCTGGCGTCGGACCGGACTTACTGTGCCCCACATCGAGAACATGTAATCGGCTAGAATTTCCGATCGGCTGCCTTCGTAGAAATTTGCCGCGACGGCTCCTGTAGCGGACCTTCGCACTTTAGCAATTGGCTTCACCTTTACTCGCTTCCGTGGCGTGCGCGACATTGACCGCTTCGTAGCAACTGCCATAGCAACCTCGTCATATCAAAATCGAACGCCGCCGGCGGATTGGTGTGACGCGGCGGCCATCCCCCAGATTCCCGAGAGTCGTGCATTGGTCAAGCGACATTCCGGGGCTCTGGTCCGTGACTTCCGCTAAGGGTCAAAAGCCGAAATTCACCGTGAAACACTACCGGCCGCCGTTACAATGCCTAGCCAAAGCGTATCGCTTGGCCTTGCCCCGGCGTGGTAAGCTCGCCCTCCCACATGACGCGCCGGCCGCGAATGATTGTGCCAACCGGCCAGCCTTGCACGTCCTTGCCGTCATAAGGCGTCCAGCCGCAACGCGAGGCGATCCACCGGTTTTCAATTTTTTCGCGCCGCTTCATATCGACGATCGTGAAATCGGCGTCATAGCCCGCCGCGATCCGGCCCTTGCCTGCGATGCCAAAAAGCCGCGCGGGACCGGCGCTTGTCATGTCGACGAGACGCATGAGGCTAAGGCGCCCCTTGTTCACATGATCGAGCATGACCGGCACAAGAGTCTGCACGCCGGTCAAGCCGGAAGGGCTTTGCGGATAGGGTCTTGCTTTTTCCTCGACCGTATGCGGCGCATGATCGGACCCAAAAATATCGGCGATGCCTTGCGCCACCGCGAACCAGAGGCGTTCGCGATGGCTCGTGTCGCGAACCGGAGGGTTCATCTGCAATTTCGTGCCGAGCCGAGCATAATCCCGCGCGTCAAAAGTCAAATGATGCGGCGTCACCTCGACGCTCGCAATATCCTTGTGAGCCGCCAAAAAATCCATTTCCTCGCCGCAAGACACATGCAGCACATGGATCAAGGCACGCTTTTCCCGCGCGATGCGGAGGAGGCGTTCCGTCGAACGCAGCGCCACAATCGCGTCGCGCCAAATGGGATGCGAGGAAGGATCGTTTGGCGCCCGCAAATCCTTGCGCTCGTTGAGGCGAAACTCATCCTCGCTGTGGAAAGCCACGCGCCGTCGCGTCTGGCTTAGGATGGCCGCGACCCCGGCATCGTCCGCGACGAGGAGCGAACCGGTCGAAGAACCCATGAACACCTTGATTCCAGCGGCGCCCGGCAGGCGTTCGAGCTCTGGAATGTCGCGCCAGTTATCCGCCGTGCCGCCAACCCAAAACGCGTAATCGCAATGCATGCGGCCCTTTGCCCGCGCCATTTTATCGGCGAGCACCGCGGCGCTTGTGGTCGGAGGATCGGTGTTGGGCATTTCGAAAACCGCGGTCACGCCGCCGAGGACCGCCGCGAGGGAGCCGGTCTCCAGGTCTTCCTTATGGGTGGCGCCCGGCTCGCGGAAATGCACTTGGGTGTCGATCACGCCCGGCAAAATATGGAGGCCGGTGGCGTCGATTGTTTCGCCCGCGCTTGCGCTAGAGAGATCGCCGGTCTCCATGATTTTCCCGCCGGAGATTCCGATGTCGCGCGCGCTTTCCCCGGTATGATCGGCGACGGTGCCGCCCTTCAAGATCATGTCGAAATTTTGCGGCACTGGCTCATCCGTTGCAAAGCGGCTTGCGTCTCGTCATCGGCGGATTATCTACAAATAGGCAGAGTGAAAGTCGAGGGTTGGAATGGACGAGCTGGTATGTCTGCTGGGCGATCGCGGCATCATCGAAGTGGGGGGCGCCGACGCGACGGGTTTTCTTCAAAGGCTCATCACCAATAGCGTGCTTAATATTCCCAAGGGGGAAGGGCGCTATGCCGGGCTCTTGACGCCGCAGGGCAAATTGCTGTTCGATTTCTTCGTCGTTCCGCTGCCGGAGGGACCCGAGGCGGGCTATTTGATCGATTGCGCCGGCGAACAGACCGCCGAGCTCGTCAAGCGGCTGAATTTGCACAAGATGCGGGCGAAAATCGCGATCGAGGATAAATCGGAAAAGTTTGCCGTTGCGGCGTTTTTTGGCGGCGAGGAGGCAGTCAGCATTGAGGGCTTAATCTACCGGGACACGCGTGCGCCACACATGGGCCAGCGCGTCATCGCGCCGCGCGGCGATGCCTTGGCAAAGCTCAATTGCGCGGATGCGCCCCGCTACGAGGCGCACCGCATCGCGCAAGGCGTGCCGAAAGGCGCCGTCGATTTTGTCCATGGCGATGCATTCGTTCATGACATGAACCTCGACTTGATGAACGGCGTCGATTTCAAGAAGGGCTGCTATGTCGGTCAGGAGGTTGTCGCCCGCGTTCATTACCGCAATTCGGCAAGAAAGCGTATCGTAAAAATCCATTTCGATGGCCCGGCTCCCGCGCAAGGCACGCAAATCATGGCGGGGGAAACGAACATCGGTCAGGTCGGCTCGACGGCCGGCGTCGAGGGACTTGCGATGGTGCGGCTCGACCGGCTGGAAGACGCGCGGGCAGCATGTCTTGCGCTGAATGCCGGGGATATGGCAGTCGACATCACCTTGCCAGGTTGAGAGGTCGGTCATGCGGGAACACCCGCCTTTGGATTTGGCGCTGTCACGCCTCGACGGCAAGCAGCGCTGCCCATGGCCCGGCGACGACCCTCTCTACCTTTCCTATCATGACGAGGAATGGGGCGTGCCAGAGCGCGACAGCCGGGCGCTCTATGAAAAACTGATGCTCGACGGGTTCCAGGCGGGGCTATCCTGGATCACGATATTGCGCAAGCGCGAAGCATTTCGCGCCGCGTTCGATCGCTTCGATCCGGAAAAGATCGTCCGCTACGATCGCGCGAAAATCGATGCTCTCATGCAGGATTCAAGGATCGTCCGCAACCGCGCAAAAATCGAAGGCACCGTTAGCTCCGCCCGCGCGTGGCTGAAAATTCAAGAGGGCGAAGGCTTTTCAAATTACCTCTGGGGCTTTTTCGACGGCCGGACGATCCAGAACAATTATCGCGAGTCGTGCGAAATCCCGGCGCAAACCCCGCTCTCGGCAAGGATTGCCAAGGATTTAAAAGGCAACGGTTTCAATTTCTGCGGCCCGACCGTCGTTTATGCCTTTTGTCAAGCGACCGGCATGGTAAACGACCACCTCGTCACCTGCTGGCGGCATGCCGAATGCGCGCCGCGGTGAGTGACGCCCGGGCGTGGGTCCGCCTGCCTTCCGGCAAACGGCTCGATCTCTTGAACCCGACGCCGTTCGATTGGGAAGATAAGGACCTGGCCTTGGGCCTTGCCCGGACCTACCGTTGGGGCGGCCATTCCGCATGGCCCTTGCCGCTGCCGGTGGCGCAGCACTCGCTTCTGGTTCTGGCCTTGCACCGGCGCCGCTTTCAAGGCGCCTCGAATGCCCTGGTGGAGCTGCGAGAATTGCTCCATGACGCCGACGAAGGCCTGCTCGGCTTCGATTGCATTTCCGTCGTAAAGCCATTCCTTGGCGAGGCTTACCGGACACTGACCGCGCGGTTGGAAAACGCCGTCGCCATCCGCTATGGTTTGCCACCCTGGACGCCCGGGGAAAGAAAGGTGCATAAGCTTGCCGACCGCGTTGCCGCCGCTTCCGAGGCGGTCCATGTCGCTGGCTGGACGCAGGGAGAAGTCCGCAATACCTTGCGAATTCCCTACAACGCGCTTCCAGCCGATCCTTTGCTCGATGTCTATGGCGGCAGTGCCTGGGAACCCTGGGCGCCAGGGCTCGCCGCCGAGCGTTTTTTGGCCGAACTCGAACGCTTGATGTCAGCCAGAGGCACCGCTTGGGCTAAAAAATGGAAAGAAACGTAAACGACGGTCGGTGAAAATCGCGAAGGAAGCCCGCAATCAAAGCGAAAACGCTCAACGCTGAAATCTGCGGGGCACGGCACAGTTTCGGCCGGTAGGGAAAGACGCCAGCAACCCGTAACCAATGCAAATGGAGTTGCCGTACTAATCATTCCCCCCGACTCCTATTGGCAGCCCGCGCGGCACAAAAAGCAAGAGCGACAATGTTCAGCAATACGCCGACGGTAACGGTCGACCAACTAGAGACAGCAAGGCTTGTCCTAGTGGTCTGATTCATTCGG
>QHBR01000087.1 GCA_003244015.1 Hyphomicrobiales bacterium
GTATTTTTCGAGATGCCCTTTCGTGTTTGAGCACGAATTTTTTTGATCGAGGCTTGAGCGAATTTTTCGCTTTTCGGTTCGGGCGGCGGCTCCATTTTCAAATGGTCGGTGCGCGCGCCACGGTTCACATAGGCCGTGTAGGGTTCGAGCGAGCTTAATTCCTCGGCCTTGATATGAAAGGTTTTGGCGAGCGTGTCGGCGTCGTCTCCACCAATTTGAAAGGAGATGATCGTGCCGACGGTGCCTTTCATTGCGGCAGCGAGGGTATGGGGGACTTCGTCGAGCTGGCCGATGTATTGGTGGGACAGGATAAGCCCGACACCGAATTTACGAATACCCGACAACATTTCTTCAAAGCCAAGGCCAAAATTATGGAATTCGTCAACGTAGAGGAAAAAGGGCGTGGGATTTTTGCGGGTCAAGGCGGCGGAGTGAAGGGACGAGATGATGAGCGCCCCGATAAGGGAAGATTTCATCTGCCCCAATTCGCCATGCGGGAGGGAAACGATCAGGATTTTTTTGTATCCATTAAATCCCTAAATGACAATTTTGATTGTGGCTGTCCGATAATATTTCGTATCGCCGGATCGGTGACGAATTGTCCGATCTTGTTGAGCGTTGAAAGCGTGCGTTCGCGCTGCTCCTTTTCGGGCATGTGTTTGGCAAGTCAGTTTCCCAGAAATCCCGCACGGCCGGGTCGCGGACAAATGACAGGACGCGCGCCCGATAGTTCTTCGAGGTCATGAGGAATTTGAGGCCGAGAAGGGTGCCGGTAGGGAAGTCGAGGAGCGCCGCCGCTCCGGCGTAAAGAAACATCTCAAGCTGCGGTCCCCACGAATTGCCCCAAATGCTTTTAAAACAGTCCACAATCGTGGAAGCGACATAGGGTCTGCGACTGATCGGAATGTTCGAAAGGGGATTGAAGCCGATTGAGAAGTCTTGGTCGGTCGGATCGAATAACACTACGTCTTTGCGCCGGCGTTTGGGAATGAGGGAAAGCAATTGATCCGCTTGGCCGTGTGGCTCGATAAAGGCGCATCCATGGCCAGCTTTCACATCTTGGAGCCACAGATTTTCGAGGAATGAAGATTTACCCTGGCCGGTCTTAATCCACGCATGCAAAAGTCGATCTTGATTTTCAATTTCAAAGATCGGAAATGATTTTCTTTTATTTCGTCCGTGATCAAATCGTGGAAATCGTGAGCGTCCTAAAATCATATTTCAAAGCAAGCGTCCCACCTTCAAGCATCCTTATGTCGGAGGAGAAAGTCGGTGACGTCGCTTGCGTTGGCACAGGATAGCAACGCTGCACCGTAAAGAACTGCCTACGTTGATTGTACCCTAACCGTCCGCACCTTGTCCTCTGGCCGAAGGCCGAGCATCACCCTTTCCCCGAAGCCTGTCGGACAATTCTTTTGTCCGTCATGGCGAGGGGTCTGTCGTGTCGATGAAAGAGCAACGTAAAGGGGGAGCAAGGAAAGGTTTTGCGATGTTGGGGAAAGGAATGGTGTGAGGCAGGGCGTTTTTCATGATGATGGCAGGAAACGTAATCGTCTGCTTTTCGTGGTCAATCCAAGATGAGTGAAGTGCCGCGATCTCGCCCCGTCGCTGTCCAAGGATGATGCAAAGGCGGATGATCCGGCCAAAGTTTCCGTCGCCTGATTTGTTCCAAACTTCTCTCAATTCCTCGGGCGAAAGTACCCGCTCGCGGGAGGTGGTTTTGGCGGGAAGCCCCAAACCTTCCAATGGCGAATGAGTGATGTACCTTCGCGCAACGGCCCAACGAAAGAAACGTCTCGCGACGGCAAAAGTGTAATTCGCTTCTGTCGGGGTTTTGTGAAGTTTGTCGATGATCGCGGTGAGATGATGGGTTTGGATTTCGGTGAGGGGTTTGCCCTGTAAAGGCTTTTCGAAGTGAGATTTGAGGATGCGGGTATAATCTCTTTTGGTCCGATTGCTTGAGGCGTTCGGTTTGCGTCTCCAAAAAGACAGCAAGAGCTTCCTCAAAGCGGAGCGTGGGATTGTCTCGTTTTCCGAGGGTTTTTTCGGCTAGAAACTTTTTGGCTGCGGCGCGTGCTTCTTGAAGGGAGATGATCCCCACTCTGCCGATCTGGTGGCGTTCCCGTTGGCGTCCATGCATAAGGAAAAAGCTCTTTGTTCCTCCTTGGGAAACGCGGACGCCGAAGCCAGATATGATGTCATCCCACGCGACGATGTGCCCCTTTTCTGGTGGCTTCAGGGCGTGTATAGAGATGTCGGTGAGTCTGGCCTTGTGCAATTCTTGTGCTCCGAGAAAAGGGGTGTTGTGGCGAGAAACTCTGAGATGCTATGTTACATCCGAAAGGAGGCCAAAGGCAAGGATTATAAGGGGTTAGGTTTGATATGAGACACGATGGGCGCATAGCTCAGTTGGTAGAGCAGCTGACTCTTAATCAGCGGGTCCACGGTTCGAGCCCGTGTGCGCCCACCATAAAACAGTAAATATCAATAACTTATAGCGGTGGGGAAAAGCCAGGTCAAAGCGCCTCATTTCATGTCCGCGACGTGTCCGCATTCCGGACGGACGGAGCCGGGGCGGGGCGCAACTTGGTCGCCAAACACGGTCCAGCCGTCCGCACGAAGTCGCCCGAACAGCTCCAAGTAAGGCCCAGGGCTCGCGCGCTCTATCATCGCGCGAACCTGTTCCGGTTTCGCGCTATGGCCGCCACGGGCGCACTCGAACCAGGACATGAGCGAGCGGTCGCGGCAAACCCCCGATTCCGCCGGAAGTCAAGCGCGCCGGGTGCCATGCGCCGCGTAACATAAAGATTCCATGGGGCACCGACCCCTCCGGCCAGGGTTTTGGCCTTGCTAGGATGGGGGTCGTTGACTGCATCGCAAGGAGGAATCCGATGCACCCTACCGATAAAACTCGCAACCAGGATTTGTCCAGTGGCCAGGGCGATCATTCGACCCTGTATGTGTCGCTGGAGTTAAGCCGATCGACTTGGCTCGTGACCTCGCTGTCGCCGAATAGCGACAAGATGTCGAAACACACGATTGCCGCGGGCGACGCCCCCAAATTACTTGCCTTGCTGGCACGCCTGCGCGGAAGAGCCGAGCAGATTGTCGGAGGATCGCTTAATGTCGCGGTCATCCAAGAAGCCGGCCTCGACGGCTTCTGGGTGCATCGATCGCTCGAAGCAAATGGCATTGAAAGCCATGTTGTCGATCCCGCATCGATCGCCGTGTCGAGGCGGCGGCGGCGCGCGAAGACGGACGCGATCGATGGCGAAACACTGCTCCGGACGTTGTTGGCATGGAAGCGCGGGGAGCCGCGCGTCTGTGAAATGGTTGTGCCACCTACACCCGAGCAAGAGGACCGCCGGCGTCTTTCACGTGAACGCGCTACCCTGTTGCGGGAGAGAGTCCAGCACGTCAACCGCATCAAGGGCCTGCTCGCGGGCCAAGGAGTCACCGATTACAATCCGCTGCACAAAGATCGACGGACCCAACTTGAGGGGCTGATGACAGGCGACGGACGGCCACTGCCCACGCGACTGAAGGCGGAGCTGCTGCGCGAACTCGCTCGCATCGAACTGCTATTGCAGCCGGGCAATAACGATGGTCGAGACATTTCATCGCCGATATCCCCACGGCTTGTAGGCGAACGACTAAATCTGACTGTCTGACAGATCGAGGCCCGTTAGTGATTTGGGCACTGCGTTGAGTTCAAGGCGCAGTGAGCTAGTTATTGTCAACGTTGTCCGTCGTCAGAGTTTTTGTGTCAATGGCGGAGACAAATTGTGCCAAATGGCGGCGAGAAAGTGTACCAGTCGGGTTAAGAGAAAAGGGCTGTGAACCCCCGGTTTGTTTTCGTGCTTCCGTGCCGGTTTATATTTCGGTGGCGGGGTCTCCTTCGCTTGGCGTTTTATGAAGTGCCCAGCCGAATGCTATACCCCCTCGAAAAGCCCCTATCGCGGCCTGCCCGACCTCGAATACCCCTTCCACGATCGCGAGTGTCTCGTCACTGCCTGCGGCCGCCTCTGCCTGCACCGCAAAAAAATCAACATCTCGACCGTCCTCGCCGGCCAAAGGCTCGGAGTCAAGGAAGTCGACGACGGCATTTGGCTCATCAGCTTCATGCCCTACGATCTCGGTTACTTCGACCTGGAGCAAGGAACCTTGAGCCCTTAGACAACCCCTTCGGCCCAAGGTTGTCACCCATGTCTTAGCTACGCTCCGTTACCTATGTCTTAGGACTGGACAATAGCGATCTGGCGGAGAGGGGGTCCGCCGCATATAGGTCCCTGCTGTTCCTCCGGCTTCCCGCATTGTCTCCATAATACATTGGTATTAAATGGTTTTCTAAGCTAACATGTCCCGGAACGTCCTTGGACTTACCCGCGTGATCACGCGCATAGGAGGGACCCGCGGCCGACGCTGCGCGATCCGGTGCGCTGGCGTGGCGGCCGCGGGAGGTGCCTGTGCACCCACGTGGATAAGTCGGGTGGATTCGGGCAGCTTTTTCAGCTGCGGTTTTTGAACCGCCAGCTGGTAGGTCCCAATCGTAAGGCCCGGCGACATTAGGAGGGTCGCGTACAACGCCTCCTTGTTAGGCAAACGGAAAGGGATAGCGGAACGTTGGTGAGCTTGAGAAAACTTCCCACCACAAAGATCTTGCGTCTCTCCGAGGACCTACCTGTTGTCATCGAAATCGTCCACAGCGAACAGAATATCAGCACTTTACCTGCCTGTGCTGGATGAGATGATTGGGAGCCGCTTTGTAATTCTCGAGAAAGTCGAAGTCCTTGCCTACGGCGAGACAAGAATCGAGGATACTCGCGGATGATTGCGGCACAGGACAGCTTCCGCCGGGCGGTGTGAACGGCCGCGCGATATCCCAAGCTTCATTCAATTCTTTCTAGAGATGAGTCTCATTCATGCGTTGCACGCAAATGCGGCCATCAATGATGTCGATCTCGTTGATCGCGCATGGCGCTTGCGCGATCAGCCAATACGCTGAAAGAGATTGATCGAGAAGCTGCAAGAGCAGGGCTCGATTGACGCTGTCGTGCCCTACAAAGACGACGATCTCGGTTTCGGAAGCGTGCCGCTCCAACACGAAGCGAAGTGCGTTGGCAGTCCGAGCCACCAGGTCCTGAAGCGAATCACCCTTTGGGAATCGTACGCTGTGCGGCATCGCATGCCAAGCGGCAAGGAGGTCCGGCCATTCGGCACGGACCTCGTCATAGGTCCGCCACTGCCATTGGCCATAATCGAGATCATTCAGCGCTTCCAGAGGCTCGCTTGCGATACGACAAGCCTTGGCAATTTGCTGTCCCGTTGCAACGCAACGACCCATTGGACTTGTATAGACCTTCGCGGTGTTCCAAGCTTTGGCGATCCGCACCGCGACCGCTTTTGCCTGTGCCCGACCAAGTTCGGTCAATGGCGTTCGGTACGGCCGCGGAATCGCTCCGGCTTGATTCCGTCGACATGGCCATGGCGGGTCAGAATTATTTTCGTCATCTACGCCTCTCGGATCGGTTGCATGCAGAGGCCGGCCGTCCTGGTCACGCGCCGTCAACCACATTTGCGTGACGGCCGACCCAGATGAAGATTGGCACGGCTGCGAGTTCAGCGGTGACACAGAACGCAATCGTGGCCGGCAATGAAAGATCATAGAGAAACCCGATCGTTGCGCTGCCGAGAAACCAGAACACGCCATAACCGGCGGTAAACAGCCCAAAGGCGGAGGCCCGGCGCTCGATCGGCACCATCGGCGCAACCGCAGCCGGAATAATCGATTCATGCACACCCATCCCCAGTCCCCAAATCGCAGCTCCGATAAGGGCAGTCCAGAATCCCCCTAGAAAGACGAGCGGCGCAAATGAGCCCGAGAGTAACGTCAGCCCGATCAGGACGGAGAACCCGAACCGGTCGAACAATCGCCCGAACAAAAGCGATCCACTGCCACTGACAGCCATGGCGACGGAGTAGAAAATCGCGATCCACTCGCCGGCTACCGCCCCCGTCCGGCCGAATGATAGGCGATGATAGGGTAATCGGCGAAGCCGGCCGCCACGAGCATGGCGCCGCTGAGGTAAATCCAAAAGATTCGTGGCAGCCCGCTGCCCCGCACAGCCAGCGGCGTCGTTTCGAGATCCTGCGGACGAGGATAGAGCAAGCGCGCGAGCAATACGAAAGCGAGGTTGATGAGGGCTGGGACGAGCAAGACGGCAAAGGCCATCTGGTAGCTCCCGTGGCGCGCCAGGACCGCCGCCACGACCAGCGGGCCGAACATGGCGCCGCACTGGTCGAGCGCCTCGTGGAGACCAAACACCCAGCCGTAACCGCCAACCTGCTTTCCCGCGTGAGAGAGCATCACGTCGCGGGGTGGATTGCGGATGGCCTTGCCGACGCGCTCGAGAATGATCAAAATCGCCGCGGCAGGCCAGCTATCGACCAGCGCGAGAGCCGGAACGGCGGCCATCTGCACGACATAACCGAAGATGGTGATCGGCCAGAACCTCCCGGTCGCATCGGCGAGGCGCCCCCGAGACCAAGCGAAGGCCATAGCCCAGCAATTCGCCAAAGCCTGTAATGACACCGACGACCGTGCCGGTCGCCTGCAACGAGGCCAGAAATGGGCCGAGGATGCTGCGTGAGCCCTCATAGGTGAAATCGGCGAAGAAGCTCAGGACTCCGATCAGCAGAACGAACCTGAAGGCCGTCCGGCTCGCGCCAATGTCCGCCGAAATGGTACTTTGGTGCATGCCGTTCCCGCCTCACTCGCTTAAGGTTGCCCTCAAATCAGATTGAGCAACCATTACTCAATCGTGGATCAACTTGTCTCGTCTTTGCCATGAAGGCAATTCGCGCAGAATCTTCGCTGTCATGGTCCGCACGCCTCGCGCGGGCGCTACCCCTTGTAGGCGCACCGCGGTTTGTCAGTTCTCATTGCTTCCAGCCGTGCTCTCCATCACCGCGGCAATGCAGCCCATAACAAGGACCGCAAAGACCACGGCAGGCCCCGCTTCAAAAACGAAAGCGATCATGTAGGCCGAGCCGATCACGCCTAAGACGAGGAAAGGCAAATAATAGTCGGTGGAGATGATCGTCCCGCTTTTGCGCACAAGGGCTTTGATTTCACGCAGCATGACAGCACCTCCCGGCCGGGCTGAAACAGACTGTGCAGTGGTGGAATCGGAGTTGGCTCAACGGCCGCGACTCTACCGCGCACGACGCACAGTAGGAGTCATCAGCCGAACGGCGGTCTCGGGAGAACCCATCCCCATCACAGCCATGGTAACTGGGAGGATGAGCCAGGCCAAGCGGAATATTGCCCACGCGGGCCGCCTTGATGTGAGCGCCTGCGATTGCATTGCCGGCACAGGCCTTGACTAACCGCGCATCGTTTCCAACCTAATAGAAAACCACCGGCGGATGGAGTTCGCCTTCAACCGCCTTCGGGCTGATGACTCCTCCGAACCATACGGATGGCGGAAGGAGTTTCCATGCAAGCCCCCGAAACCGGCGCGACGGGCTATGTCGGCTCCGTTCTAGGGGGAAGCCCCGATCTGCGCGGAGAAAGCCCTTCCTACGGGCGCACAGCACGTTCCCCATTGGATTGCTGAGGTGCGGACGGTGCTGCTTCTGGCACCGATCATCCAGAGCCAGATCGTGGAATCCAAAGAGAGGGTTCAGAGCGCCTCCGGGAAGCAATCGATAAGCTCAAATCGCTTCACGATGGGGATCGCGGCGTCATTGAAATTGCCGCTTGCGGGAGACGAGCGATTCCGGCTCTTCGCGCGCTGCTGTTCGAGCGAGAGCCGAGTTGGCTCTACCAGCCCCGGTGCCAGGCTGTGAAGGCGCTGGCGGCGCTCGAAGCCTATGACGTGCTGATCAAATACCTCAACGCGCCACGTGCGATCGCGGATCCCGTCGAGCGCGTCGGCGAGGATACGGTGATTAACGCGGCGGCCCGTGCTTTGACGGGCCTGCACGAGGCGCGAATATTCGAGTTGCTCATGTCGCTCGCGGAAACCCGGCTTCTGCCTGGCGTTATCGGGGCGCTCGGCAGGTTCGGGAAAGTCGAGGTGCTCCCTTATCTTGTCGAGGCACTTGCCGAGGACGAGAGCCGCCCGGTGGCCGAAGCCGCGCTGCGAAATCTCGGCTCTTCCGCACGCCAGGCCTTGCTTGTCGCCGCGACACAACCCTCGCCGCCGGTCGGGCGCGAGAGCGAGTCAAGCTTGCGGCGGCGCAGAAGCGCGCTCCAGCTGTTGACCGAAGTCGGGATTCAGCCGGAAACATGGCCTGTATTGCGAAACTTGATGCAGGACCAAGACGCGAAAATCCTAGTTCTGGCGTGCAAAATCTCTCTCGCGAGCGCCATGGAATCCGAAAAGGAGGCAGCCATTCGTCGCCTGATCAGCTTACTCCTCAGCGTGGATTTGTGCTGAGCAGTGCTTCGCCTTCCACTTCGACAACGTGAAAAACGTCGCCGCCGCTATCCAGGCAGGCGATCCGGCGCCGAATGACGATCCACCGAGGAGGACCGGCTAGGAGTTCAAATGTCAATTCTCACACAAATCTGGGCGCTCGCAGGATATATATTGCCTTTTCTTTTTGTCTTGAGCCTGGTGGTTTTTTTCCACGAGCTCGGCCATTTCCTGATCGGCCGGTGGTGTGGGGTTATGGTCGACACCTTCTCGCTTGGCTTCGGACCGGAACTTTTCGGCTTTAACGACCGCCATGGAACTCATTGGCGGGTTGCGGCTTTCCCGCTTGGCGGCTATGTCAAATTCCACGGCGACGCCAATGGCGCCTCGACGAGGATGAAGCCGCCGTCGCGGCGATGCCGCCCGGCGAGCGCGCGGTGAGTTTCGTTGCTCAGAAAGTCTGGAAGCGGGCGGCGATCGTCGCCGCGGGCCCGCTTGCCAATTTCCTCCTGGCGATCGTCATTTTCACCGGCATCTTTTATGTGAACGGGCGCGGCATCCTGCTGCCCATGGTGGATGGCGTTGCCGCCGGAAGCGCCGCCGAGGCGGCCGGGTTTCAGCAAGGCGATCGGATCGTTTCGATCGGCGGGATCAAAGTCGATAGCTTCGAGGACATGCAGCGCGTCGTGCAGACCGCCAGCGACACGGAGCTGGTTTTCAGCGTCGATCGCGGCGGCAAATTGGTGCAACTCGTCGCGACGCCGCGTCGGCCCTTGAAGCCGAACCGTTGTAGCTTGTCGTTCATGGCCTTGCCGCGAACCGCCTCCACCGCATAATAGAGAAGATGACCGCCATCGAGGAGCGGAATCGGGAAGAGGTTCAACATTCCGACCGAAATCGACAGAATTGCGGCAAGGTTGAGCAAACCGCAAGGCCGATCTTGGCCATCGCCCCGGACACCTCGGCGATCCGGATCGGTCCCGAAAGTTGTTCGGTGGATTCCTCCCCGGCCACCAAGCCTTTAAGATAGCTGCCGGTTCGCGCCACGACATACCAGGTCTCCGACCCCGCAAGCTTAACCGAATCGACAAAACCATAGTTCTGGATATGCCAATTTTCGGGCTTGCTTTTGGATTGGACGCCAAGGACACCGACCCGCGTGGTGCCAAAAGGGGTTACCACGTCGCGTCGGCCTCATGCTGGTGACAAGCTTGATGGTCTTCGCCACCTACAACGACATCCTTCGCCTGACCCGTCAATGGATGCATTTGGGATGATCCGACGCGGGCAGATCGGCTGAGCGCCGTTGGCTGCCCGAACGCGATTGGAGAACGCAACCCCGCCCCACACCCAAGATTCCTGACAGTCCCGGGAATGCGCCTGCTGTTTTTGACTATTAACTCAACGCCGGCTGACGCCCCCACCTTGAAAGGCCCCGCCGCCACACAAAATCTTCAATTCCCGAAATGCGGCGGTAGAGGGCTTCTCCCCCTCATCGATGCCGCCTTGCGGCATTTGCCATGCCTTGCCTTTGGTGCTGCGGCGGCGCCCGACGAATACATCATTGTTCCTGTTGACAAGCATAATTCCCACGCCAGGACGATAAACTGCAAACCCCTGCGAAGGTTTTGGGTTTCCCGCCAAACCAGATTGCGATCCTACCGCGAGCTTGCTCAATGTGCCGCTGATCAAACTCATTAGCTGTGAATCGGCGTGGAATA
>QHBR01000047.1 GCA_003244015.1 Hyphomicrobiales bacterium
AATGAATCAGACCACTAGCGGATTTTCAGGAGTTCATCCGGAAATTTCCGGCATCGCCCTTTGTCCGCGATGCACAAATCCGCATTGACCTTTTTGAGCGCCTTCGACGTGTGAACGAGGAGGAAGCGAAGGCCGCGCGTGAACGCATCGCCCTAGAGGCCGCAAGGAAAGCTCACGATGAGGAAGCCAAAAAGGAAGCCGATCGCATCGCCCTGGAGGCCGCGAAGAAAGCGCACGACGAGTAAGCCAAAAAGGAAGGTGATCGCATCGCCCTAGAGGCCGCGAAGAAAGCGCACGACGAGGAAGCCAAGAAGGAGACCGATCGCATCGCCCTGGAGGCCGCTAAGAAAGCGCACGACGAGGAAGCCAAAAAGGAGACCGATCGCATCGCCCTAGAGGCCGCAAGGAAAGCGCACGACGAGGAAGCCAAAAAGGAAGTTGAATTCATCGCCCAACAGAAAAGCGATGCGGCGCGATCAGAGGCCGAAAAGGCAAGGCTTCAGGCCGAAAAGCGGGCCACCGACGAGCGGGCAAAAGTCGCGGCGCTAGAGGAGGAGGACCGCAAGAGGCATGAGATCGAAGTGGAAAAACAACATACCGCTGAAATTTGCAATGCTGACTCGGCCAAACTGAAAGAATTTACCGCGGCGCTGCAAACGGTTGCTATTCAGAATTTGGCTAGCGAGTCGGCTTGCCCGGCAATCAAGCCTGCCATCAAGAACGCTCTGCGAGAGGTCGCGCGCAGGGTGAAGCGCGCTTGCGACGCGGATCGCAAATCCCTCGCCTCGTTCAAAGACGATGACATCGGATCGCTGAAAACCGCGCTCGATCACATGACCTGCGAAACAGTTCGCGCAGAAGCGCAACGGCGTGTCGCCAAACTTGAAGACGAAATTCAGCGCAAGCAACAAATTTGCGCGGATGACAAGACAAAACTGAAAGCAGTCGACGCCAGCGCGGCGGGAGCGCGCCAGCAGTATGCCGAGCTGCAAGCACAAACAGCCTGCGCGTCTCTTCGGGCGGATCTCGGCGACAGCATCAAAAAAATAGATTTGCGGGTGAAGGAGGCCCAACACGAGTTGGCTCGGCTAGGCTGTTTTAGTGCATCAATCAACGGTAAATTCGACGACGAAACTAAGAAGTCACTGGCGCTCTATCATGCCCAGAAAGGTACTTTGGAGGACGGCGATCATCTTTCTGACGGCCTTCTATCCGAGTTAAAGCACCAAGAACTTGGGTTATGCGAGCCGCCAAGCGCACCGGTCGTTGCAACGCCAGGCAATGGCGCGCCGGCATCGGCCCCCGTGCCTCCTAAGCAGAACTCGGAACAGGCGAAGAGAGAGGAAGAAGCGCGTCCGGACCATAACCAGCAGACAGCCGCGCCAGGTGGCGGGCGTAAGGAAGTGCCCGCCTCAAGGCCTTCGAAACCCAGAATTAAGAACGCCGCACGTGAAGAACCGCCGTCCCCGAGGTCACATCCACGGCCGCATCCGGCAATTGTAACCAAGAAACCTGTATCCGTTAGTGTCCATGCGCCGAGGATGCCGCAGAGCCCAACGGCGGAGGCTCCACACATGATCATTCAGGGCGTGGGCAATTAGATAATTGGACGCGCCGACCGGTCATCGCGAGATACACCGGAGTCCGGTTCGGCATCGCATCTGGGGCATATTGGCGGCGTGGGGTTTTAATTGGCGGCGTGGGGTTTTAAAATGTGCGAAGTAAAGGCCCCGGTATCGCCGAGTTTGAACTGAGGGCCACAGTCCTGCCGTTCCAGCCGGGCCTGCGGCTAGTCAGAATTGTGCAGGCTTGGCGACAAGTGCGACGCCGAGAGGTTTCTTGCGCGGCGGTGTGCTGGTATCCAGGATGGCGGTCCACTTAGATTTAGATCTGTCGACTCCTGTATGGTCCGCAATGCGGTCAAGCCACGCAAGGCGTGCGAAGGCGGCACTCGATACGGCGCGCGCTACGAAACCGCAGAACCCGGCCGGACTAGCGCGCGCTTCAGCGAAGGATCGGCGGCAAGCGCCTCGGCGATCAGCTCCGCTGTTCCTGCTTCGATCCGCTCTTCCAATAACCGCAGGAAACTCTGCTTGTCGAGGCCCGGTGCGATTGCGTCGAGGAAGGCGATCGTGACCCGGCCGGGATGGATCGAAAGACCGCGGCGCGGCCAGTAGAGGCCGGTGTTCAACGCGACCGGCACGCAGACTGCTCCCGTGTCGGTATAAAGATACCCTACCCCTGACTTATATTCAGGCGGCGCGCCGACGCGCTTGCGCGTGCCTTCCGGAAAAATAATCATCTGGCGGCCCTGCGCAATTGCCTCGCTGACTTGCCGGGTGAGATCGGGCAAGGCCTGGCCGCGTTTGGCGCGGTCGATCGCAACTTGCCCGGCGCCCTTGAGATACCAGCCGAAAACCGGGATCGCGATTAGCTCGCGTTTGAGAATATAGGAAAAATCCGCGCCTTTTGTCGTGAGCGCCAAGGTCTCGAGCGCCGATTGATGTTTTGCGGCAATGATACACCCGCCGCGCGGAAGATTCTCCAAGCCGCGCCAAACGACTTTGGTTTTGCAAATTTTTTCGAGAAGCCAAACCGACGAGCCCGTCCAAAATTTCGCATAGGCCTGGACCCTGTGGCGGCCCTTGACGAGAACAGGCAGCCCGGCGAGCGAGAGTACGGTGGTCCACAGATAGAATGTTGTGTGAAAGGCAAGCGAGCGGAGCAAAATCATGCGGGGACGCTCGTACGAGGTAGCGGATGCGCGGAGTCGAATCGCGCTTGTTCTACCGGGCTGGGTCCTAGCGGTAAAGCCGCGCGATAATCCTTCTTGCTTATAGCGAAATCAGGTTATCTTCTCCGCTTTGAAGGGGGCGCCTGCAGGGCACAGGTCACTCAAACCTTAAACGGGTTGAAATCAGTGCTTTTATCGTAGTAATCTTCATTTTCCTGTTGCTTCAGCCAGCGGACAAACGGCAAAGAGATCGGTAGGGCGAGTATCTCCCACGCAACCTTCACAATCCAGATCGATAAGATGATGTTGATCATTGCATCGAGTGAGTAGATACCTGCGAGCGCAATGGTAACAAAGACAATTGAATCGATAAGTTGGCCAACCACGGTTGACAGAATGAACCGTGCAGCCATGCTCTTTCCATTCGTCAAGACTTTCATCTTTGCAACGATAAAGGAATTCGTAAACTCCCCGCACAAGTAAGCGGTCACAGATCCTAGGACAATCCTGGGAACATGACTGAGAACTGTGTCGAACGCTTCTTGATTGTGCCAGAACTCGGCAGGCGGTAGCAATCGGGCGATCTCGTACGTGCAGATCATGAGCAACAAACCGGCAAGAGAGCTCCAGATAACTTTTCGCGTGACGGCGTATCCATACACTTCGGTTAGCGCGTCCCCAGCCAAGAATGTTAATGGAAATAGTATAGTTCCGGCCGTAAGATTTAAGCTACCTACATGAAAAATCTTCGATCCAATGGTGTCGCATATCAGAAGCGACGCGGCAAATACAACAGTTATCGGTAGTAGATACTTGTACCGCATGATTGTGAGTGCTCCAGAACTATCTGAGCCTTGCGACATTTGACGATCCTGACTTATCCAGAAGCTGGATCGCTTTATTACGAAGCTTAAAGAGTACGTCAACTTTACTACTGATATCATCGTCAGACATTTTGAGTCCAACAATTCTTTTCCCGTGCTCGTTTGCCAGCATCATGTATCCTTCAGCAGCCCTGTCGGAAGTATCACGGGCACGCGTAGAGGTTGGATTAGCAAAAACGTAAGTATGTCCAATTTGATCGCGCGATACTAGAACTGCAAGAAGGCAGAGATCCTCTTTCGGCTTACCGATCTCAGCAAGGAGACGCAGCCTGAAATCGTCGAATCGTTCGTATGCGGCTGTACCCAAGAAAAAAGTGCATTTCCCTCCTCTTTCCAGAACCGTGCAGATTGCATCCCGAAATCGCTGCAACGTTCCGTCCTTATAATCGTGAGTTACGATCCATAACTCGTCATGCCCAATTTGTTTTTCCCAGTCGGGCATGTCTTTAAAAAGTTTCGGCTCTAGATAAAGTGGAAATAATAAGTCTTTGTCTATGGAATATTTGTTAGCCACTAAGTCGCCCACGAGTTCGAGATATGGAACACCAGTTGCCTTGGAGATGCCTCGGAGAATTTCTGGATCTGGATCGGAAATCGAGCCGCTTTCTATGCGCGCGATGTAACTTTGCCCGGTTGATCTCAGCTTGTCCTCTGCCAAGATTTCGGATACGCGTTCGGCGAGTTGGCCTTGCGTAAATTCGCGCCCGTCGCCGCCTTTTGATTGTTTGCGGGCGCGTTCGATTGCTTGACCAAACGCCTTAAGGACAGGCCGCCTTCGTCTCCCAACGGAAGAGGTCACGGCGAACTCGACAGGTTGAGAGGCATTATCATCATCGCACAATTTTACATGCTTGATGCAAAATCCGCAAGTGCGATCATATTAAAGAATTTTATATGCGAAACAATCATAAATGCTATTTCAGCATTAATAGGCTTGAAGTCTGAGCGTGTGGTCCCGATATATGATGCGGCGAGTTAGCGTCATTGGCTCGCCCGAGAATGGAAAACGGGTGTTGCCATGCTTAAGCGCAACTTTAAGGCGAAGGCGCGTATTGCAGTCCGCGAAAAATCCAAGAAATCCGAACCTTGGTCCACAAGCCAAGAGACTCCTGAAAAGACACGAGGGTTAGAAGTCACGATTGAAGCTTACACGGAGGGCGACGACAGGCGTGCCAAGGCACTTGCCTTGCTGCGAGAGATCCGCCCTCAGTTTTTTACGGTGGCGCCCTACTATCTGCGAGAGATCTCCGGCCCCAATGTTGAGTGGGCTGAACCTCCTATGGGTGAGCCAATAGTTACCCCCGCCCTATAACGAGCTTTGATGAGGCTGAACGAGTCCTCCGGCATTGGGCGTCAAACATCTTTGCCAAAAACGCGAGCGTGAATCGCTAAGCAGGAATCACGGCACCAGTACTCATTCCCTATTTCCCATCGTTCCATCTTCGCGAGAAATGGAATTGGGTAAATTGTCGCTGTCGTCGGCGAAAGTCTGAATGCCCGTCGGCGTTTTTATTCGCAAGCCATGGTGCTGCCGCTCGATGCCCTCTTCGAAGGCTCTCGATCATGATCCCGAGCCTGATAAATCTCTTGAACTGGACGCCCGAGGGGAGACTAGGGCGCTTTCCTTGGCATTGCGGCCCAGGCGCTGCTCGCCTGGGGCCTCATTTTTCATGTCATGCCGTGGATCGGGCTCGACCTGCTCGACATGGCCCGCGCTGTCGCAAAATTCGACGTTCCGCTGCGGGCGTACCAGCTCTTCGCGGGCATCCTGTAGCGGACTGCTTCAACGGCCGGTCGCGTTCAGCCTTTCTTGCACTTTTCGCGAAACTCTTTCCGCGCCTTGCCGTGCAAGCCTTGCGCGTCAGCCTTGGCCGAGCATTCCTTGGCCTCGGCGGACATCGGGGCTTTCTTCACCTTTGGCATGGCGGGGGCCGCCGGCATGGCCGGCGCCTTTGGCGCGGGCGCCGCCGGAGCAGCGGGGGGGCTCATTTGCGCGTAACCGAACTGACCGAAGCCAAAAACAAGGGCTCCGACGATCATCAAGCGGGCTATGGTTTTCATAAAAGTCATCCTTAGGCTTTAGTGTTGACGTGCGCTTTTAACCCTTCGCGAGGATTTATCCAAGCCGGAAACGCTGCGGTTGCGCAAAATGCCGCAAAATGCGCTTTACATATAAATATATCTGCATATTATGAGTTTTGACGAACGCTTGCAGGAACCCCATGCGCGGCCACGTCCCTTTCGATGCCATTCTCGCCGCCGCCGCCGCGGCGGGCGAGGCCACGCGCTTGCGCCTGCTCGCCCTTCTCGCCGAAGCCGAACTCACGGTCAGCGAGCTTGTCGCGATTCTCGGCCAATCGCAGCCGCGCATCTCGCGCCATCTAAAACTCCTGGTCGAAGCCGGACTTGTCGAACGCCATCGCGAGGGGGCCTGGGTTTTCTTCCGGATCGCGCAGATGGGGCCCGTGGCCGGGTTTGCCTGCGACTTCATCGCGCGCCTTTCGCCCTCCGACCCGCATCTTACCGCCGACCGCGCGCGGCTCGCCGGGGTTCGCCAGACCCGCGCGGACCAGGCGGCCCGCTATTTCGCGGCGCAAGCGGCGAACTGGGACGAGGTGCGCGCCATGCATGTTCCAGAAGAACGCGTCGAGGCCGCGATCCGCAAGGCGATCGGCGCGGGCCCGGTCCATGCGCTTCTCGATCTTGGCACCGGTACCGGCCGGATGCTCGAACTCCTGGGTCCGCTCGCCGCGCGGGCGGTTGGCGTCGATCAATCGCCGCACATGCTGAGCGTAGCGCGCGTGCGCATCGAACGCGCGGGTTTGCGCAATGTGCAAATGCGCCAAGGCGATATTTACGCGATGCCTGTCGAACCGGATTTTTACGATCTCGCGATCATGCATCAGGTCCTGCATTATCTCGACGATCCCTTACGCGCCATTCGCGAGGCCGCGCGCGCCTTGCGGCCGGGCGGTCGCCTCCTCATCGTCGATTTCGCGCCGCACGGGGAAGAGACTTTGCGCGCGGCGCACGCGCACCGGCGGCTTGGCTTCGCGGCCGGGGAAGTCGCGGGGTTCATGGCCGCCGCCGGATTGGATTTAATCGCCAAGGACGACCTCGCGCCCGATCGGTGCGAAGCCAACAAGCTCACCGTGTCCCTCTGGCTCGGCCGCGACCGCCGCGTGATCGCCGATCCGCTCCCTTTAACCGCGCGAGAAGTCGCATGAACGAAAACCCGTCCTGTAGTTTTCCCCGGGCGAGCCGCACCGTCTGCTCCGATATCTCGGTCTCCTTCGAGTTTTTTCCCCCGGCGAGCGAGGCGATGGAGGCGACCCTTTGGGAGTCGATCAAGCGTCTGGCGCCGCTTGGGCCAAGTTTTGTCTCGGTGACCTACGGCGCCGGAGGCTCTACCCGCGAGCGCACCCACGCGACGGTCGCGCGGATCGTGAACGAGACTGAAGTGAAGCCCGCCGCGCATCTGACCTGCGTCGCGGCGGCGGGGGACGAGATCGACGCCATTGTCCGCGATTATTGGGACATCGGCGTCCGCCACATCGTCGCGCTGCGCGGCGATCCGCAAGATGGGCCCGGGACGAAATATTGCCCGCATCCCAACGGCTATGCGAATTCGGCGGCGCTGGTCGCGGGAATCAGGCGCGTCGCCGACTTCGAAATCTCGGTGGCCACCTATCCGGAAGGCCACCCCGAAAGCGTCTCGGCCGGCGCGGAAATCGATGTCTTGAAATCCAAGATCGATGCCGGGGCGCACCGGGCGATCACCCAGTTTTTTTTCGAAAACGAAATCTATTTGCGTTTTCTCGATAAAGTGCGGACGCAGGGAATCGATATTCCGGTCATCCCGGGTATCGTCCCCGTGCAAAGTTTCAAGCAAACGGCGAAATTCGCCGGGCGCGCCGGCGCGACCGTTCCGCAATGGCTCGCCGATCGTTTCGAGGGGCTCGACGACGATCCGCAAACGCGAAAACTCGTCGCCGCGACCGTCGCCGCCGAACAGGTTCTCGATCTCGTCGATCACGGCGTCAGGGAATTTCATTTCTACACGATGAACCGCGCCGACCTTGTCTATGCGATCTGCCATCTTTTGGGACTGCGCCCGAAGCTCGCGCAAGAGGCCGCGTGATGACGCGAAGGCTTACTGGAGAAGAAACGCGCGCTGGTGTTCAATCCGCCGCCCGCGACAGAATTTTGGTGCTCGACGGGGCCATGGGCACGATGATCCAGCAACACAAGTTCGGCGAAGCCGAATTTCGCGGCGCGCGCTTCGCGGATTGGCCGCGCGACCTGCGTGGCAACAACGATCTCCTGAGCCTCACCCAGCCGCAAGCGATCAAAGCCATTCATCTCGCCTATTTTAGAGCCGGCGCCGACATCGCCGAGACAAATACATTCAGTTCGACACGGATCGCGCAGGCCGATTATGGCATGGAGGAGCTTGCCGCCGAATTGAATTTCGCCTCGGCGTGGCTCGCCCGCGAGGCAGCGGACGAAGCGGAACAAAAGGACGGAATCCGCCGCTTCGTCGCCGGCGCTTTGGGGCCGACCAATCGCACCGCCTCGATTTCTCCCGACGTCAATAATCCGGGCTTTCGCGCGGTGAGCTTCGACGATTTGCGCGAGGCCTATGCCGAGGCGGCAGCCGCGCTGATCGAGGGCGGCGCGGATATTTTGATCGTCGAGACGATCTTCGACACTCTAAACGCCAAGGCGGCGCTTTCCGCCATTGATGGCGTTTTCGATGCGAGGGGAGAGAGACTGCCGGTCATGATCTCGGGGACCATCACCGATCTCTCCGGCCGCACTCTGTCCGGCCAGACGCCCGCGGCGTTCTGGCATTCGCTGCGCCACGCAAAACCGTTGACGATTGGCCTCAATTGCGCGCTTGGCGCGCGTGAGATGCGCGCCCATCTTGCCGAATTGTCCCGGATCGCGGATACGCTCACCTGCGCCTATCCCAATGCTGGTCTTCCAAATGAGTTCGGTCTTTATGACGAGAGCCCCGAATATATGGCCTCTCTCATTGGCGAATTCGCGGAAGCCGGTCTCATCAATATCGTTGGCGGCTGCTGCGGCACGACACCAGAGCATATTCAGGCGATCGCCGAACGCGTGAAAGGCGTGGCACCACGGAAGGTGCCGCATATAGAACCTTTGCTGCGATTGTCCGGGTTGGAACCGTTTGTGCTCAACCACGAGATTCCGTTTGTCAATATCGGCGAGCGCACCAATGTCACCGGCTCCGCCAAATTCCGCAAATTGATCAAGGAGGGCGATTTTTCCGCCGCGCTCGATGTCGCGCGCGATCAAGTGGCGATGGGCGCGCAGATCATCGACGTCAACATGGACGAGGGCCTGCTCGATTCCGAAAAGGCAATGGTCGAGTTTTTGAACCTCATCGCCGCCGAGCCCGACATTTCGCGAGTGCCGGTGATGATCGATTCGTCGAAATTTCCGGTCATCGAGAGCGGTCTAAAATGCGTGCAAGGCAAGGCAATCGTCAATTCCATATCGATGAAATCCGGCGTTGAAAAATTCGTCGCCGAGGCCAAGGCCGTGCGCGCCCATGGCGCCGCCGTCGTCGTGATGGCCTTCGACGAGAAGGGCCAGGCCGATACGCGCGAACGCAAGGTCGAGATTTGCTCGCGCGCCTACGAAATCTTGACCAAGGACGCCGGGTTTGCGCCCGAGGACATCATCTTCGATCCGAATATTTTCCCGGTCGCGACCGGCATCGAGGAACATGATAATTACGGCGTCGATTTCATCGAGGCCGCGCGGGAAATTCGCAAGCGGTGCCCGCGCGTTCATATTTCCGGCGGCGTTTCCAATCTTTCCTTCTCGTTTCGCGGCAACGAGCCGGTGCGCCAGGCCATGCACTCGGTGTTTCTCTATCACGCGATCGCCGCTGGCATGGATATGGGAATCGTCAATGCCGGCCAGCTTGCGGTCTACGCCGAGATCGAGCCGGGACTTCGCGAAGCCTGCGAGGATGTCGTTCTTAACCGGCGACAGGACGCCACCGAAAGACTGCTGGCCCTTGCCGAAAGCTACAATGGCCCCGGAATTCAGGGCCCCGAGAAAAATCTCGCCTGGCGCGAGGAGCCGGTCGCGCAGCGCCTGGCACATGCGCTCGTCAACGGCATCACCGAATTTATCGACCGCGATGTCGAGGAAGCGCGTGGCGCCGCGAAAAAGCCGCTCGATGTCATCGAAGGGCCGCTCATGGCCGGCATGAATGTCGTCGGCGATCTTTTCGGCTCGGGAAAAATGTTTTTGCCCCAGGTCGTCAAATCCGCGCGGGTGATGAAACAGGCGGTCGCCTATCTGCTTCCCTTCATGGATGAGGAGAAGCGCAGAACCGGCGCGGGCGAACGATCGAGCGCGGGCAAGATCCTGATGGCGACGGTCAAGGGCGACGTGCACGACATCGGCAAGAACATCGTCGGCGTGGTGCTCGCCTGCAACAATTACGAGATTATCGATCTCGGCGTGATGGTTCCCGCGGCGAAAATCCTCGCCACCGCGCGGGCGGAAAAGGTGGACGCGATTGGGCTATCCGGCCTCATCACGCCCTCGCTCGACGAGATGTGCTTTGTCGCCGCCGAGATGGAGCGCGAAGGTTTCGATCTGCCGCTCCTGATTGGCGGCGCGACGACGAGCCGGGTTCATACCGCGGTCAAGATTCATCCAAATTATGCCAGGGGCCAGACGGTCTATGTCACCGACGCGAGCCGCGCGGTTGGCGTCGTGCAATCGCTTTTTTCGGCGCAGTCTCGCGCCCTCACCATCGCGACGGTCCGGGCCGAATACGCCAAAGTCGCGGCGGCGCATCGCCGGGGGGAGGCCGATAAGCAACGGCTGCCGCTAGCAAAAGCGCGCGCGAACGCTTTCACACCTGATTGGGCGAGCTACGAGCTGCCGCGCCCGGTATTTTGCGGCACGAGGGTGTTTCGCACCTATGCGGTCGCCGAGCTTATCCCCTATATCGATTGGACGCCGTTTTTCCAGACCTGGGAAATGCGCGGCCGCTATCCCGCGATTTTGGACGATCCGGAAAAGGGCGAAGCCGCGCGGCAACTATTCGACGACGCCCAGCAAATGCTAACACGCGTCGTCGAGGGACATTGGTTCGATCCCAAGGCCGTCATCGGCTTCTGGCCGGCCAACAGCGTAGGCGATGACATCAAGCTCTACACGGGCGAGTCGCGAACAAGCGAGCTTGCGACGTTCTTCACCTTGCGCCAGCAATTGTTACGCCGCGACGGGCGTCCCAATCTTGCGCTCGCCGATTTTGTCGCCCCGGCCGGGAGCGGCAGGGCGGATTATATCGGAGGCTTCGTCGTCACCTCGGGCGCGCAGGAAGGCAAGATCGCCGACCGTTTCGCCAAAGCGAACGACGACTATGGGTCGATCATGGTGAAGGCGCTCGCCGACCGCCTTGCCGAGGCTCTTGCCGAACGCATGCACGAACGCGTGCGGCGCGAGTTCTGGGCCTATGTGCCAGATGAATCCTTGACCACCGCGGAAAGGCTAGCCGAGGCCTACCGCGGCATTCGCCCGGCGCCAGGCTATCCGGCGCAGCCAGATCACACCGAAAAGGCGACGTTATTCCGCCTGCTCGCAGCGGAGCGGAGGATTGGCGTGACGCTGACCGAGAGTTTCGCGATGTGGCCCGGCGCTTCTGTGTCCGGCCTCTATCTCGCGCATCCGAACGCGCATTATTTTGGGGTCGCGAAAATCGAACGCGATCAGGTCGAGGATTATGCGCAACGCAAGGCGATGAGCGTGGCCGAAGTGGAGCGCTGGCTCGCGCCGGTGCTCAATTACGATCCGCTAAGTCTGGCCGAGGCCGCGGCGGCGGAGTGATTTGAGCGATGTTATCACATTTAGATAACATCATTTAGATGAGAACTATTCATCATGTGGCTATATATTCAACACAGAAAGATCCTTTGAGCTCACCACTCCAATTTCTACTAAAAATTTCTGACCTCGGCCCGCAACTAAAATGACGGATCGCGTGTTATCTATACGGGAGCGCGGAATAAGCCCCCATGTCGGAGTCGTCATCACGACTGTCACACAAGGCTCACAAGATCGTCGTAGCCTTTGTGCGGGGACGAGGGAAGCATCCGTGTTGAACCCATCGGCAAGATCGTCACAGGAGACTAACATGACCGACGAATATCACGCTGACCGGCGTAGCTTCTTGAGGACCGGTGCGATCGCGGGCACCGCGCTGGCTGCGGGGACATCCCTTCTTATCCCGGAGGCCTCAGCTAACTCAATTCCCCAAGGCGATATCGATATCCTAAAATTTTTGGCCGCGGCTGAAATCCTCGAGAGCGATCTCTGGAAACAATACAACGAACTCGGCGGAATCCAGGACGGCGAAGAACCAAGCGGCAGCGGGAACCCGGCCTACACCGCGGCGCTAAAGAACCTCGATGGGGACATGGATCAGTATATCCACGACAACACCGATGACGAGAAGAGCCACCGAAATTTCATCAACGCATACCTTGTCTCGAAAGGCGTCGCGGCAGTTAACCTCGATGCGTTTCGCACGTTGCCGGGCAGCCAGGCCACCGGGGCCAACAAAAAAAGAAAACGACTCACCAACCTCATGCAGCTCACCGTCGACACCAGTTGGTGGACGCGGTATCGCGCGAGCCGCCATAACCCCGATCTTGACCCGTCGTTCGTGTTTCCGCAGGCGGTCCCAAGCTTGTTCGCCGGAAAGTTTCCGGCAATCCCCAGAGACGATTCCGACACAACGGATAACACCCACATCCAGGCCATCGCCAACACGGCGGCATTCCATTTCGCCACTATCGAGCAAGGCGGCAGCAGCCTCTACCCGGCGCTGGCTCGGAGGGTCACCCATCCAGAGGTCTTGCTAATCCTGCTCAGCATCGGCCCGACCGAGACCATGCACTTCCAGACGTGGCACGATAAGGCGGGCAACGCACCCCCTTTGACCGATCCGATCAATCCCGCGCTCGTGTTTCCGGACCTCAATGCGCCTCCGTTCGGCGGGCAACGGTTCCAGACCAATCTGATCATGCCCGAGCCATGCCCGTTCATCAGCCGGGCGTTCCCGCCATGTTCGATCTTACGCCCGATAATGACTTTCGGCGCCGTGGCGGTTGTCACGGTCCTTGCGGCGCAGGGGCTGTTCACAGGCCAATCCCAGGCGTTCTTCGACGCGGCAACGGCTCTGGCAAAAGCTGCGGATGCGGCTACTCGCAAATGTTAATGTGGACTAGCTGAGAAGCGCAGGTGGCCGTGCCGGTCACGGCCACCATAATCTTTATTCACATCTGTGACCCTGGCGTCCCGCGATTAGTCTGGCCGACGCGGCGGCGGTGGAGTAACGGGCGGGGAGGCTATTCTTGCGATTTGTTTAGAGTCATCCCACAAGGACTCTCCTTCAGCCAAACTTGAAGGCCGCTGTCAGCCATCTGGCACCGGCCGGCTAGTTGGTCATTGATGGGGCCGCCGGCGACTGCCTCAAATAAGCGAGCGGCGGAATCGGCCTGGCATAACCCCGGTTACTCGGCGGAAGTTCGCCGTGAAATGGCTCTGGCTCGAGAAGCCCGCGGCGTAGGCGATATCGAGGATCGGCCGATCCTCGCTCCAAAGAAGAGCGCGCGCCCACTCGACCCGTCTTTCCATCACGTAACGGTGGGGTGACGTTCCGGTCGAAATTCTGAATGCGTCGCCGAAGTAATGCGGGCTCAGGTCGACGATCGCGGCCAACTCGACGAGCCCGAGCTCGCCGGTCAGATGCGCCTCGATGTACTCGAGAACGCGCCGAATCTGCCTCGGCGCAAGCCCCCCCTTATGCTGGATTGGCGAACGCCGCGACAATCCAGAGCTGCGGAGCAGATGGACCGCCAAGGCCGCGGCTAGTCCCTCGACGTAAAGCCGTCCGCCCGCGCCGCCCTCGTTCAGTTCGAGCCGGCCGAGCGCGGCGAGCCGGCCGATCACCGGATCCTCGACACCGACCGACGTTCCTATGAAGCAATCGCCGATGCCGTCGAAGGCTTTCCGCCAGATCTCCGTGACGAACGATTCCTCGACAGCGAAAGCAAAAAAAGTAGGCGACGCGTTGCAACGAACCCAGAAAGGGAGACGCCCGTCTCCGACGTGAACGCGACCATGTGAGACGGTGCTTGATCGCAGACGGTCGCTCTCGCCGCCGCGCCAGTCCATGTCGAACGTCACGCCGTCATGGATCGCGACTGTTATCTGGGCCGCACCCAATTGCCTCCCTTCGGTCGGGCCAGAGGTGCAATGCGTCAGGGTAACGGCGCCGACGCTCAGGCGCGCGTTGAACCCGAGACCGCGCGTTGGCAAGTTTGACGCGAAATCGATGAGTTCGCGGCCGCCGGACCATCCCCTATCCGATCCCACGGCAAGTCTCCCTGCTCGCAGACCCGGACCGCATCGGTTTCCGCACGCCGGTCACCGCAACCTACCTCCCGCTCCTCCAGCCTGCACGCCGACGGGCTGATTACCGGTATTTTCTAATATTCACCGGGCATTTCTGAAAGACTTGCTATTACGCCGGGCATATCACTGTCAATTGCCGCCTGTTCGAACCGCCGGACGCTTGAGGATCGTTTCCACGGCAGACGTATTTCGTCGATAGATTCGATAATTTGGCGTTCTTTGGCGCACCCTGACGCATTCGCTCGATCAGCAATGCGACGAGCTTGCCCGCCTTCCCGGCCGCTTCCAGGTCGGCCGGGAAGGCGAGGGCGAGAGCGGCCCGGGCGGACCGGAAATTGGGCCGCCCGGGTATGGGAAGGGGTGGGGATGGACTCCGTACGGCTGGCGGTGGAGCAACATCTGCTACACCATTATGGCTATTAGTGGTCTGATTCATTCGGACG
>QHBR01000201.1 GCA_003244015.1 Hyphomicrobiales bacterium
GGGTATTTTTCGAGATGCCCTATCGTGACATGCAGCGGAAAGGCAAGGTCGGGGGCCTCCAATTTCAGATCGGCCGAGCAATCATTCCGGATATCGACGCAATACCAGGATTAGCATCTGCGATAGAGGAGTTTAGCCGCAAAGGTAAGGAACTGCCCGATTGGACGCCCGTCAATATCTCGGATCGAATAAAAGCGGTCAGACTTATTGATGTTGGTGCGGCGCTTTCCCTGTCAGGTGCGTCCATGTCAATTTACCGGCATGCGTCGGAGCTTTTACATGGCACGTATTTCAGCGTGATCTACTTCTGGTCTGGGAGCACAGGTCCAGTTCATACTCGCGAGCGATTTGGAGAGCTTTGGAAGGAGCACTTCATAGCCGTGTTCACTGCCATTTTCTTCTCAGCCAGTGCCGTTGTTGAGCTATGCTCCCGAAAGTACAATCTGCCTAGTCTCGCAAGGGCGAACGAGGAACTGATCTCTAGAGTCAAGGAGATTATAGACAGTCTCTCTGCAGGTGGATCGGAAAACATTTCGATCTGATTGAGTGTCAGCTTTCGCAACAGCCGAAGCTCGCTGCACATGATCTGTGTAGCAAGAAATTTGTCTGACCGCTTTGGGTCATGAGCATACATTCAAACTGCTACACTACCGGTCTGCGAGGAGGCTGGCTGCTTTCCATCTTCCTCCACTTGTCCCCGTTGCGGTCAATCGGGGTTCGCCGAAAGTTTGGGGCGGGATGCCGTCACGCGTTTAACCGCGACGATCCTGAACACCTTGCCCGCAGAGGCAAAGATGACGGATTGAAAATCCGAGCCGAATCCTTCAACGATAACGATCCCTCGGCCCGGTCCCATTCGGCACTTGAAATTCGGAGCGGCCCATGAAGCCCACTCTCATCATCGCCAACAAGAACTATTCGTCCTGGTCGTTCCGGCCGTGGATTTTGATGCGCCATTTTGGGCTAGCGTTCGATGAAATCGTGATCCCGATGGCGCAAGAAAATACCCGCGCGGAAATGTTGCGCTTTTCCCCAGCCGGCAAATGCCCCTCATTGCACGATGGCGAAATCGTCGTATGGGATTCGCTCGCGATTATCGAATATCTCGCCGAGCTCTATCCGGACAAGCCAATCTGGCCGAGGCCGCGGGCGGCGCGGGCGCGGGCCCGTTCGCTCGCCGCCGAAATGCATTCGGGCTTTCAGGCCTTGCGCCAGCTGTTGCCGATGAATATGCGCCGCGCGGTCGCGAGGCGCGAGCTGACCCCCGAGGCAAGCGCCGATGCCGCCCGCCTCGAACAGGCTTTTGGGCAAGCCCGCCGGGAGTTCGGGCAAGCTGGCGCCTTTCTCTGCGGCGATTTCTCGGCGGCCGACGCGATGTTCGCGCCCGTGGTTAATCGTCTGCATGTCTATGACGTGACGGTCACGGCCGCCACAAGCGCCTATATGGACGCAATGATGGCGCTGCCCGCCTGGCAGGATTGGCGCGCGCAAGCCGAAGCGGAAACCTGAATCATCGGCAAATACGAAGCCGCCTGAACCGTGCGCGCCGATACTAATGCCGAAAATGCTTGCCGCTGCGCCTGGAAAGCACGATCTATAGTGGGTGAGGAAAGCTCAGCACGCGAGGAGCCAAGTGGGTCAATCAGGAGACAAAGGCGCGGTCATCGCGCCAAAGTCCAGCACCAAATCGAATATCGACGAATTTCTCGCGGCCGCGGCGAAACTGCCGGCGACGTCTGGTTCGGGGCGGGGGCGGCTCATTTTCGCGCTCGATGCCACGATGAGCCGGCAAGCCACCTGGGACATGGCGCAAAGCGTGCAAGGGCGGATGTTCGCGACGGCGGCGGCGCATGGCGGGCTCGATGTCCAGCTCGTTTATTACCGTGGGTTTTCCGAGTGCAGGGCGTCACCCTTCGTGGCCAGGGGACAGAGCTTGGCATCCCTTATGACCAAGATCGGGGTGGGGGCCGGCCAGACGCAGATCGAAAAGGTCTTGCGTCATGTCTTCGATGAAACGCAAAAAACTCCGGTCCGTGCCCTGGTCTTCGTTGGCGATGCAATGGAAGAGAGCCTCGACGTTCTGGCCGGGCTGGCCGCCGAAATCGGGCTTTTGGGAGTGAAGGCTTTCCTCTTCCAAGAGGGGCGCGATAGTGTTGCGGAGCAGGCTTTCCGGAAGATCGCGCTGCTGACCGGGGGCGCCTACGCGACTTTCGATTTATCCTCGCCTGAGCGGCTCGTCGCGCTGCTGACGGCCGCGGCGGCCTATGCCGCGGGAGGCCGCCGCGCGCTTGAATTCGAGGCGCGCTCGCGCGGCGCCGCGGCGGCGGACCACCTCTTGTCGCAAATGCGCTGAACCGGCGGCATGAAATGATCTATCTTCTCGGCGGATTTTTACTATTCTGGCTTGCGCTCTCCGCGCTTAAAGCTTTTGCGGCGGCCGATCCCGCCGCGCTCGCGCGCGTGATCAAGCGCGGTGGCGGCGGCGCGGCGCTTCTCGCGGGGGCGGTCTTGTTGCTCCGGGGACGTTTCGACATGGCGCTTGGGCTTGGCGGACTTGGCGCCTGGTTGCTCGGATTGCGCGGCGGGTCGCTGTCGCGGATGTTCAAGTCTTACAGTGGGCCAAGGACGCGAAAGGTTTCGTGCGTGAGGTCGGCGATGATCGAGATGGAACTCGATCATGGCACCGGCAAGATGCGGGGGACGGTGCTGGCCGGGCCGGACGAGGGCAAATCACTGGACGCGATGACAAGGCCTCAATGCGAAGCCCTCCATGATCTCTGTTGGCGGGACGATCCCGAAGGCGCGCGGCTCATGGAAGCTTATCTCGACCGCCGGTTTGCCGGATGGCGTGCGGCAGCGCAGAACCAGCGTCACCCTGGGCGCGGACGCGCGGGACGCCGTGCGGGCACGATGTCCGAGGATGAAGCGTATGAAGTTTTGGGACTTCAGAAAGGCGCTTCGGATGAGGAAGTCGCTCGGTCGCACCGTTCGCTGATGAAGAAATTGCATCCCGATCACGGGGGCTCGACGGATCTGGCGGCTCGTGTCAACGAAGCCAAGGATGTGCTGATGCGGCGTCATCAGTAGGCCCATGGTGGGGGATGGCCTTGTGGGAGCCAGGCGGGTTGCTGCACTTGCTTCAGTTTTTCGTTGCGAAACAGGAAAATCCTGAACGTTTGAGGGTTTTGCAGGCGAGTTCGGCACTGTCGGCTTCGAGGCCGGCGAAGCGCGCCCGGTAGAGCGTTTCGGAGCCCTTCTGAACCTTCTCGGTAAAGGCTTGCGCGGCGGTAAGCGTGTTGCGGCCTTCCAATTTGGCGCGGGCAAGGAGTTCGGTCGCCGTGCTTATGTCGGCGGTCGCGCCGATCTGAATCATCCAGCCGCTTCGCGCTGAAGCCGGGCGGCGGACGCCGGCATCTTTCGCGCCGCCGCCTTGAGGCGGCTCTTTTATCGCGGCCGCGATTTGGTCGGCGCCGCGGGCGCGCGCCGCCGCCGGACCCGCGCTTGCGCCTATCGCGGAAGGGGTCGCGGTCGAGAGTTCTCCGCCGTGCCCTGGACGGCCGCGAGCAGTCGAGCCATCGAGGCTTGCCTGTTTCCAATTGTTTTCGCCTAGGGCCGCGCGGGGCGCGGAGGTCCCTGGTTTCGGCGCCCCGGAGACAAAGGCCGGGCGCGATTTTTCGGGCGGAACATCGGGTTCAAGCGAAGCAACTTGGATCGGATCGAGGGTAAGGTCGGGCCGGGAGGGACGTGGCGCGAGGGCTAATCTCGAATCGATCTTCTCTGGGGATTCGGTGCCCCGGAGGCTTGGGTCAGGGCTCGTTGCGGCTTCCGCGTTATGCCCATTGACACCGGTGCCGGAAATCGAAGACGCCGTGCGGACGGCCGCGCCATTTTCGATCTCGTCTTCGATCAAATCCGCCATGATCTTGTCGCGGGCCCGGGCGCTTGCGCCGCCGAGGACTACGGCGACGATATAATGCCCGTCGCGTTTTACCGAGGTCAGAAGATTGAAGCCGGACGCGCGGGTGTAGCCGGTCTTGATTCCATCCATTCCCTCGACGCGATCGAGGAGATGATTGTGGTTCATGATCGTCGCGCCGCGATAGTAGAAGGCGTGGGTAGAAAAAAAGCGATAATAGCGCGGGAAGCGCTCCTCAATCGCCCGCCCGAGAATTGCAAGATCGCGCGCCGTCGTAACCTGTTCGCCGTTTGGCAAGCCGGAGGCATTGGCGAAATGCGTGCTATTCATCCCGAGAGCATGCGCCTTCTGCGTCATGAGTCTCGCGAAACTTTCCTCGTTCCCGCCGATGGTTTCGGCAATTGCGACCGCTATGTCGTTCGCCGAACGGGTGACGACCGCCTTGATCGCATCGTCGACTCTGATCGTTTCGCCGGGATGGAGGCCAAGCTTGGTCGGCTTTTGCGCCGCGGCATAAGCGGAGATACGAATATCGCTGTCGAGCCGCAGCCGCCCTTGTTCGAGCTGTTCGAACAAAAGATAAAGCGTCATCACCTTGGTGATCGAGGCTGGGAAGCGTAACTCGTTTTCGTTGCGGGCATAAAGCGTCCGGCCGGAATTGCCGTCGACAACGATTGCCGCGATGTTCGATGTGCCGCCGCCCCCGCGCGCGTGGCGGTAGCGGATGGACTCTTTGTGATGCCGCCGGCCCTCGAAATGGGTTGGCAGCCAGGCATGGCGGTGTGGATGCCAATGGCGGGCCTCGGCGGGCGGAGCAACGACGCTCGCCGCCACCAGGGCCAGGCCGAGGTATGCCCCGGCTGCGGCCTTATTGATGCGGCAAAACGTCGCGGAAGTCTTCAACATCTGCAACGTCCCCCGGTCCTCGGCTGGCAGGTGCCATCGGCGCGCCGCCCGGATGATCCTCTGGGAACGTTAGTCCTTCGCGGTTACTTGTTGGTTAAGGCTCCGGTTCGAAGCGGCGGCATTGCTTTGGCTTGCGCTTATGATGCAATGCAATATAATCTTGACAGGGTTTGTGCGATGCACTAATTATGTAGCAGGCGAGCCAATAAACTCGCGAATTTAGCCGTCTCCATTAGGCGAGAACCGGCGCACCAACGATCGAGGAAATGAAATGGCCTACGAATTCGATGACGTCCAAAAATACAGCAACGAGCACTTAAATGGGGCGGCCGCGCCGACCATGTTTAACAAGACCCTTCAGACAATCGCAACCGAAACGGCGGATTATTCCAAGAAAGCCTTGGAGAATAACTCCGCTTTCATGGAAAAATTGCTCGGCGCCAAGTCCTACGACACCGCGATCCAGATCCAGTCCGAATATTGGAAGACCTCTTACGCCGGCTTCGTCGCGCAGGCGACGAAAATGGGCGAACTCTATTCCAGTCTGGCCAAGGAGGCTTTCAAGCCGATGGAAACGGCGCTCTCCAAAGTGCAAAGCGGGAAGCTCTAGGCTTCGCTGGAGTAGGATCGAAGTCTCCGGCAAGCACTCGCGCTCTTCATATAGGCGGTGTTGACTGCGGCTATACGGTTAGCGATATAATGCTGCTTAATCTACATAGCCGACCTATCGAGCGCACTTTTGCCTTGAGGAGATAGTCATGTCGGGGAGAGGTGCGAAGCTTAAGGCCGGCCCATCAATAAATGCCGGACAAAAGAAAGCACCCACCGAGGAGGATCGGTGGGCGCTTCTGACCGGCGGGCGAGGGGCATAAGAGCGGCCGGGCCCCGCCGTTACAATCGAGATTTAGACCGTTATCTCCTTTCATTAAGTGTGAAATGTGAAATGTGAACTTTCAACTTTGACTGAGCTTGTAACGAAGCTACGCCCCTTCCACGGTGACGGCTGTGCAAAATTGCTCACCTCAAGAAATCCGCGGATCTTATCCACATGCCCGCGCATCGGCAAAATGAGCCCCCATTTAAGTGTTGATATGCGGCTCGTCGTGCAGAACGACATTCAGCAATGAACTGTGGACTTCAATGCTGCCGTTGTAGTCAATAAGGCCCAGTTTTCGAAATTTGTTCATGAAGAAACTCACCCGGGACCGGGTCGTTCCGATCATCTCCGCAAGCGTCTCCTGGCTGATTTTCGCGAGGATCGGCTCCGGTTTCTCGTCCTTGCCAAAGTTCGCCAACAGCAGGAGCAGCCGGGCAAGACGTTTCTCACTCGAATTGAACAGCTGATCGACGAGGTCTGCCTCGACGCGGA
>QHBR01000416.1 GCA_003244015.1 Hyphomicrobiales bacterium
CGCGTGACGTTGACGACAATTCCGGACCGGCTATGGCCGCGCGGGGCGGCGCGCGTCGAGGCGCGCCTCGATGCCTGGATCAAGGATGTCGCGCCAAGCGACGCACTGCGCCGCTGGTATTCCCACGACCCCGAGAAACGGCCCGAGTTCCGGGCGCGCTATTTTGCCGAGCTAGAGCACAATCCAGCGGTCGTCGACCTGCGAGACATAGCTCAGAAAAGCAAAACACTAACGTTGTTGTTCGCGGCCAAGGATAACCTGCGCAATAACGCGACCGTTTTATGCGAATTCTTGAGCGGCGGCGCGGCTGCGGAGTGAAAATTATTTTCTTTCGCGCAGGGCCGCCCAAAACCGGCGCTGGTCCGAGCGGCGCAGAACGTCAAGCGGGATCGTGCGATCGATCTTCTCCGCGTCGAGCAGGCGCACGAGATCATCGGCCCCAGTGATGGGGGTTCCATCGACGGCGAGCAAGATATCGCCGGTGAGAAGGCCCGCGTGATCGGCTGGGCTTCCCGTCTCGACCGCGCTCACCACGGCGCCCATCCTCTGCGCGAGTCCAAGGCGAAGCGCGATCCTGCGCGGCAGCGGAACCGTGCCGGCGCCAATGCCGAGATAGGCGCGGCGGACCCTTCCATGCGCCACAAGTTCTCCGAGCACGAAGCTTGCCGTGTTGGAAGCCACCGCGAAGCAAATGCCTTGCGCGCCAGAAATAACCGCTGTGTTGATGCCAATGACCTCGCCTTGCGCTGAGACCAGCGGCCGCCCGAATTGCCTGGATTGAGCGCCGCGTCGGTCTGAATCACATCGTCGATCAGACGGCCGTTTTTTGACCGCAGGGAGCGCCCGAGCGCGGATACGACTCCCGCCGTAACGCTGGCGTCGAAGCCGAAAGGATTGCCGATCGCAATAGCAATCTCCCCTGGCTTCAGCTTTTTCGAATTGCCGAGCTTTGCGGAGGGAAGCATTGCGTCTTCATCGACCCGAACAAGGGCGAGATCGGTGTCGGGGTCGTCGCCCAGGACGCGGCCGGAGAAGCTGCGCCCGTCGAGCGCCGTCACCTCGGCGCGCTTGGCGCCTTGCACGACATGGCTATTGGTGAGAACGAGCCCGTCCGGCGATAGGATGACGCCGGAGCCCGATCCTGCTCGTCCACGGCTGCCGTGGCGGATATCGAGCCGCACGACGCTTGGCCCGACCCGCTCGACGACCCTTGTCACGGCCTTGGAATAGGCGTCGAGAAGCGCATTGTCGTCGCGCGGGCGACCTTCGAATGCGTGTTCTTCGAGCGTATCCATGCGGGAAACGGCGGGCGCGCCAGGACCGGCTTCCGCGTCATCGAGCATGAGAGAAAGGGAGAAGCCGCGCTGGTCACGAATATTTTCGTCCATCCGCGATTATATGGGATCGATTGCTGGGTATTTAAGTCCGCTTTGCGCACGACACCTCTCTGCCGATAACTTCATGTCGAGGCACGGGGTGGCGCGCTCCATACCGCGGTACACGGTCAAGCGCAAATACGCGTAATCGGCCGGAAGGGGTTCGTTTGGGCGGCGCAGTCGCGAATGTCGTTTGCAAGAGGCGACCGATCGCGCCGTTTTCATCGTAAATTGGAGCCGCACCTCTGGGGCTGCGTTCCAATTTCGGCGATGCCGCGCGGGAGCGGTCTTCAATCTCGGCCATGCGCGCTTTTCGCCTGTCGCTTCGGATCAATTGCTCATAGAAGGGGGGCATGATCGAGCAAAGCATGAAACGACTCTCGTTCCGGTCTATTTGCGTGCGCTCGCTGGCCGCCGCCGCAGGAGTCTTTTTCGTTGCGCCAGTGGCGGCGGCTTGCCCGCCCGAGGCGCTGGGCGTTGCCCGCACCTTGGAGGTGGGTACGTCCGGCGGCCTGCAAGTGGGGCTGAAAACCTATCCGCGAACTCTGGCGCTCGACGATCGTGAAATCGTGCTCACCTTCGACGATGGGCCGGCGCCGCAAACCACGCCAAGGATTCTCGACACCCTAGCGGCGGAATGCGTGAAGGCGGTTTTTTTCCTCGTCGGCAGCAATGCCGAGGCGATGCCCGCTTTGGTCAAGCGCGAGGTCGCGGAGGGGCATACCGTTGCGCATCACACCTTTTCGCATCCCGCCGCGACCTTGCGCCAACTGAGCGAAAAAGCGGCGCAAGAAGAGATTCGGCGCGGTTTTGAGGCGGACGACAGGGCCGCCTATGGCACAGCTGGCGGCGCGCCAAAAATGCGGTTTTTCCGGTTTCCTGGTTTTGCCGATACGCCGGAGCTTGTGGCCTGGCTCTCGGCCCAAAACATCGCGGTTTTCGGCGCCGACGTTTGGGCTTCGGACTGGGTCACCATGACGCCCGAGGCGGAACTCGCGCTGATCCTCTCGCGGCTCGAAAAGGAAAAGCGCGGGATCCTGCTCCTTCACGACACCAAGCAGCAGACGGCCGCCATGCTGCCCGAACTCCTGCAAGAACTCAAAAAGCGCCGCTATAAGATGGTGGCTCTCGCGCCCAGCGCGGACCCGACGCCGACCCGCGCGGCCCCGGAAGGCTGGACGTCGGCGACGGAAAAAATCATCGCCGATGTTTTTGCCAAGGCTCGCGCGGGGAAAGCTCGCGGCCCGGCCAAGGAAGGCAGGGAGGAAAGCGGGCCGGGGGGCAACCCTTCGCCCAAATAATAAATGCAAATAATAAATGATGGTGCGGCCAAGAGGACTCGAACCTCCACTGGTTGCCCAACTAGCACCTCAAGCTAGCGCGTCTACCACTTCCGCCATGGCCGCGATTCTTCGCGCAGCCGGAAACGCAAGCGGCTCCCGCGCGCAGCCGCGCCGTCTAACAAATCGGCGCCGGAGTGGCAAGCTGGCTTTCCGGCTCCAGCGTGTCCTGGTGCAGGTTTCCGGACTAGCGGCTATCATGGCGCATGCGATTTGAGAAACCTGCACCTCTCATGCCGCCTCGCGACTCTGCCCCCGTCGAATGGCGGATGTCGGACGCGCTCGTGCCTTACGCCGATGCCGTGGCCTTTATGGACGCGCGGGTCGCGGCCATCGCGGCGGGCGCGGCGCCGGAATTGATCTGGTTCCTCGAACATCCGGCACTCTATACGGCGGGCACCTCCGCGCGGGCGGCGGATCTCGTGGACGCGCGTTTTCCCGTGCATAAAAGCGGCCGGGGCGGGCAATTCACCTATCATGGGCCGGGCCAGCGAGTTATCTACGTCATGCTCGATCTCAATCGTCGGAACCCGGATCTGCGCGCTTTCGTTCGCGCGCTGGAAGCCTGGATCATCGCGGCTTTGGTCACTTTCGATGTCAAAGGCGAGCGGCGAGCGGACCGGATCGGGGTTTGGGTTTCCCGGCCCGAGAAGGCGCGCGGCAAAAACGGCGAGATCGCCGAGGACAAGATCGCGGCCATCGGAATCCGGGTCCGGCGCTGGGTGTCGTTCCATGGCGTCTCGCTCAATGTCGCGCCGGATCCGACGCATTATTCAGGTATCGTGCCTTGCGGCATTTCAGCCGCGCATTTTGGGGTGACGAGCCTTCGCGATCTTGGCCTGAAGGTGAGCATGAGCGAGGTCGATCTAGCGCTGGCCCGCGAATTCGAGCTTATTTTCGGCCGGACAATACCAAGTCTCTGAAGGCGTGACTCGTTGTGCGGGGCCGCGATCACTTCGTTCCCTGGCGTCGCGTCCGCTGACGCAAGTTTTCCGCGGTTATGCGGAGCAGCGGAATAACGAAAATCCCAAAGACGGATGCAGCGATCATGCCGCCGAACACCGGCGTTCCCACCGCATGGCGCGTGGCGGCCCCAGCCCCCCGCGCAATGACCAGGGGCAATAGTCCAAGGATGAACGCGAAACTGGTCATCATCACCGGGCGGAATCTCAGACTCGCCGCTTCGATGGCGCTAGCGTCGATGGCCTTGCCGAGCCGCCGCTGCTCCACCGCAAACGCAACGATCAGTATGCCGTTCTTTGCGGCAAGCGCGATCAGCACGACGAGTCCGATCTGCGCGTAGACGTCGAAGCTCAGTCCAGCCAGCGTCACCGCGACGATAGCGCCGAGTACCCCGACGCTGACCGACAGCAAAGCGGGAACCGGAATGTTCCAGCTCTCGTAAAGCGCAACGAGAAACAGATAAGCGAAGAGAACGGCGAATCCGAGCACGATGGCCGTGCGTCCGCTCGCCGCTTTTTCCTGGAGCGCCGTCCCGGTCCATTCGAAGCTGTAGCCCGCCGGCAAGGTTGCAGCGGAGATGCGCTCCATCGCGGCAAGCGCCTGGCCGGAACTGGAGCCGGGCTTCGCCGCGCCGTTCACAATCGCGCCGCGGAATCCATTGTAACGCACCACCGTTTGCGGCCCTTGCACGAGCTTCGCCTCGGCCAGGGCGCGGATCGGGACCATCGCCCTCTGGGCGTTGCGCACATAGATCCGGTAGATGTCGTCCACTTTATCGCGAAATGGCGCCTCGGCCTGGACATTGTCGATTTCGAGATAGATCTGGGGCGTGTCGGCGGCATAGGTGCTGAAAACGCCCGCGAGCTCGGGCTGCCCATTGGCCGCCACGAGCAGGCCACGGAGCGCCGCCGCGAGGTCGGAAGGCGGCTGGCCCTGCAACGCCTCCAGCACGTATTGGAAGCCGCCGGTGCTGCCCAGGCCGAGAATGGGCGGGAGGTTGAACGGGAACGCGATGGCGCCCTTGATGGCCGCCATCTGGGGCCGCAGACGCGTAATGATCGCGCCGGCGCTCTGCGCCGGATCGGTGCGCGCCTCGTAGGGCTTGAGCCGGATGACGAAGAAGGCCTGGTTCGACGACGCGATGTAGTCGATGAAGTTTAGCCCGACCACGGACAACACGCCTTCGAGGCCCGGGATCGGCGCGACGATGTCTTCGACCTCTTTGACCACCGCCTCGGTGCGGTTGATCGAGGCGCCTTCGGGAAGCCGCAGGGCGGCGAAGATCGCGCCCTGGTCCTCCTCCGGCAAAAAGCTCTGCGGCGTCTTGCTGAACAGCCATGCCGACGCCGCCAGAACGCCGGCCACGACCGCGACGCCGACGATCGCCACGCGCACCAGCCGGCGCACCATCGCCACATAGCCGTCTCGGACCCTGTCGATCCCACCCAGGACAGGACATAGCGCATTGGGCCACGGCTCGTCTGGCCGCGCTTCAAGAGCACCGCGCAAAGCGCCAGACTCAAGGTCAGGGCGTTGAGCGCCGAGATCAGCATCGATACCGACACAGCCACCGCGAATTGGCGGAAAAGCTGGCCGCTGATGCCGAGGATGAAGGCCACAGGAACGAACACCGACAACAAGACGAGGGTGATGGCGAGGATCGGGCCGGTAATCTCGGCCATGGCTTTCTTGCAGGCCTCCGGCACGGGCAGCTCGGGTTCCTCGTCGATCACCCGCTCGACGTTCTCGACGACGACGATGGCGTCATCAACCACGATGCCGATGGCAAGCACGAGCGCCAGCAAGGAGACGGTGTTGGCCGAATAGCCGATGACCAGCATCACGGCGAACGTGCCGACGATCGACACCGGCACGGCAACCAGCGGGATCAGCGTCGTCCTCAACTTGCCGAGGAATAAGAACACCACCAGAGCCACTAGGATGATTGCCTCGGCCAGCGTGCGAATAACCTCGTCGATCGTCGCGGTGACGAAGACCGTGGTGTCGAAGAACACGGTATAAGCGAGATCATTTGGGAAGCGCGTCGCCAGGGTAGTCATGGTTTCGCGAACACGACGGGTCACGTCGACCGAGTTCGACCCCGGCGTCTGGTAGATACCGATCGAGGCGGTGGGTGCGCCATTAAAGCGGCTATGGCGGTCCTGCGATCTCGCGCCCATCTCGATGCGGGCGACGTCTTTCACCCGGACAACCGAACCGCCGGGATTCGTGCGCAGGACGATGGCGGCGAATTCCTCCGGGCGCGTCAGCCGGCCCTTGGTCTTGATGGTGATCTGAACCTGCTGCTCGTTCGTGATCGGCGCCGCGCCCACCCGGCCGAGGGCCGCCTGAATATTCTGGCTCTACACCGCCGAGATGACGTCGTTTGGCGTCAGACTAAGCTCGGTCAACCGGTCCGGGTCGAGCCAGATCCGCAACGAATAGTCGAGCGGTCCGAACAGACTCGCCTGGCCGACGCCATTGATCCGCGCCAGCGGGTCGATGATGTTGATGGTTGCATAGTTGCTCAGATAAATCGCATCGTAGGTGCTCTTCGGCGAGTAGATGTTTATGACCTGCAGCAGGGCGGCGGATTTCTTGCGGATGGTCAGGCCGTTGCGCGACACCTCCTGGGGCAGCTGCGGCGTGGCGAGACTGAGGCTGCCGGAAACGCTTATCTGGGAAAGTTATAGACGATCTGGGGAGCGACACGTTGTAACTTAGCTCCCCTCTTTCCCAAACGGAACTACACGCCGTTACGTGCCCGGGTCGAGAAGAACTTATTCAGCCATGGGCCATGCCTGCAGCAATCGAAGTCACATGTCATTGGCTCGCGGAAGCGTCGCCGAGGCCCAGGATTACGATCTTTCCGGTCACAACTTCCGTTGGCCAAAGGATCGACGTAAAGCCGGTCGCTACAGCAACTTTTTGTGCGCCGTTCGCGATATAGGTGATCACACCGCCGCCGATCGCGCCGCCGATCTTCTGACCCCATAGCCGCTGACCGTTGGCGGCATCCAGCACATAGAAATTGCCGCCCATATCGCCGAAGAACGCGATACCTCCGGCCGTCGGGGTCATGCCGCTCTCGATCGGGTAATTGGACTTCAGTCTCCACTTCCAGATGCCGGTCTCGGCGTCGACAGCGTAGATCCATCCTGCCCAGTTTCCAAACGAGTCTGGCGTGCCATAGGTGTGATAGGGATTGATCGTCGCCATTCCGGACCATGGCTTGCCGGGTTTCACTTCCTGAATTTGTTCGTCGTTCTGCAATGTCACCGTAGTGCACCAATCAACCTCGCCGATGAGGATGAGGTTGGTATACGGATCATAGGCCGGCCCGTTCCATTCCGCCCCGCCCAACGTGCCTGGGCAGAAATGGACGGCCTTGCCAGTCGCGAAAGGCGCGTCGGCATTCTCGATTCGGGTCACCGGCGTGCGGTAGAGCATGGTGTTCGTGGCGAGATCGAAGCCATAAAGGTGTCCGTCTTTGGGCGCCACCGACAGGAGCTTCTTGCCGCCCTTAGTTTGGATCAGGGCAGGCGCGGTGGAAACGTCCCAGTCGTGCCAGTCCTTGGGCACACGCTTGAAATGGTTTTTGTAAGCCCCGGTCTTGGCGTCGAGCACGACAATCGCGCCAGAATAGAGATTCTCGCCCTCGCGCGGGCCGGTCGCGAAGTCGGGCGCCGGATTGCCGCCGGGGACATACAATTGCCCCGTGACCGGGTCCAGAGTGTAGGATGTCCAGGTTGCGCCACCGGTGATGGGTGTACCCGAAGCGTTTTTCCATGTCGACATGTCGAGCGGCGTCGCGCCTTGCGGTCCGCGGATCGGGTCGCCATCGATTTTGGGCACCAGATAGAATTCCCAGACGATCTTGCCGGTCTTTGCGTCGAGCGCATACATGCGCCCCTTCACGCCCTTGTTGTCTCCGCCAGCATTGCCGATGAAGACGAGGCCGTTCCAGGCAATCGGGGCGGCAGGTGCCGTCTCGCCGAGCTTCGGGTCCGCGATTGTCGTTTCCCAAATTCGCTTGCCAGTTTTGAAGTCGTAAGCCAGCACCCGCCCGTCCTGGGTGCCACGAAACAGCAGGCCGTTCATGTAGGCGGCGCCTCGATTGACCCCTTGGAGCGTTGCGGGTTTGTAATCCTCGCTCGTGCGCCAGTTCTCGTGGCAATTGGCGGGGTCGAGCGAGAAAATATCGTGTTCGGTAGCGCCGATCAGGGCGTCGTTCATCATGATCAGGCCGGCCTCGAAGCCGGTGTACTGCTTCGTGTCGTAAATGCACAAGACCTTCAGCTTGCTAACATTCTTCGTATTGATCTGGCTGAGCTGCGAGTAACGCTCCGAAGTGAGTGTTTTGTTGTAGCTTGGCCAGTTCCCCGCGGTCGCGTTGGGCAGTAGTGCCGCAGCGGGAGCTGAAAGCGCAACAGTTCCGGCATCTTTTGAAGCCGCTGCCAATTCGGTCGTGGTCGTGCCTGACGGCGCCGACCAAGACCGAAAATAGTTGATCACCATGCCCACAGCTGGGACCGCCTGGTCCCAGTAAGCGTAGAGTGTCCCAGCAGCGGCCGCGCCCGTCACAACGAGCGCGCCAGCGATGATAAAGAGTTTGTTTTTCATAGACGCAATCTTCGGCGACATCGGATGCACCAGTATCTGGACATTGATCGAGAAGGAGTCGCTCAATATCAATAAGTTGGAGCAGGTCCTTTTCGAAAAAGTCTGCCAACTTTTTCGGAACGTGCTCTAGACAGGCCGGTTCGCCGGGCGAACCCGGCACGGCTCCCACGATTTTGTTTCAACCAGGCGCCGGGCCTCATGGCCCCGTTCCAGACGATGATAAACTACGGTGGCGCAATGCGTTTGACAATGCTCGGGCGGCCTTAAGGCAACAAGGCGTTTGCTTCCCCCCACATGCGCCGCACAATTTCTCCGGCCGGTTCGGCGCGCGCCATCGCGGCGGACTGTCCCGCCCATGCTTGCAGCCGGTCCTTGTCGTTCGTTCTCTGCGCGTCTTCCCGCAACGCTTGAGTCAGGCCGCGCTGGACGGGGTAGGGCGCGGGCGGCTGCGCGCCACGCGCCGCGGCGGCCCGGACATAGGTATTGTTGACGCTTCGTCCCAGTCGACCACTAAAGGCGCGGGTCAACACCGTGTCCTCCGGTTCAAGTTCGACAAGCGCCTCGGCCCATGCCGGATTTATTTGGGCTTCTGGACAGCGCAGAAAAGCGGTGCCGATCGCAACAGCGGAAGCGCCGAGCGTCAGCGCCGCCGCAATGCCGCGGCCGTCTCCGATGCCGCCTGTTGCTATGACCGGAACCGACACCTTGTCGGCGACGCGGGGGACCAGGGCAAACAATCCCACGCCCTGCCGTTCGGCCGCGGCCAGATCGAAAGCGCCGCGATGTCCGCCAGCCTCGATCCCTTGCGCGACGATCGCATCTGCTCCCGCCTGCTCGGCGCCGATCGCCTCGGTGACGGTCGTCGCGGTGGCAAACCAGGTAATGCCGCGCGCCTTGAGGGCGGCGACAAATTCGGGCGAAAAGAGCCCCATGATCGAGGAGACGGCGCGGGGTCTGGCCGCGAGCAACGCCGCACATTGCGCCATGAAATCAAGCGGGCGCGCAGCGCCGGCCTCCGGAGCAACCTCGGGCCCCCATTGGGCCAGGAAACGCCGCACTCTTTCTTCCGCCTCCGCATCGCGCGCGGGCGGCGGATCCGGAACCCAGAGATTGAGCTGAAAGCTCCCTTTACTCGCGCGCCGGAATGAGTCCGACCAAGCGGCGATGCCTTCGGACGGGGTCGACAAGGCGCCCATCGCGCCCATCGCGCCGGCGTTGGCGACGGCCACACTCAAGGCCACCGGGCACGCCCCCGCCATCGGCGCAAGCAGAATGGGAATTTCGAGGCCGTAGACCTCGCAAAATTTTTCCGCACGGGCGCGGGCGGACGACGGGGAAGCGCCACAAGGTGAAATTTCCGGTCCAGGCATCGGCAAGTCTTTCACATTCATGGCGCGCGGGGCCATTGCGCGCTTTCGCCAACTTGGGCGCGATGGCGCAAGAACTGATCGGCGAGCACGCAGGCAACCATCGCCTCGCCGACCGGAACGGCGCGGGGTCCAACGCATGGATCGTGGCGGCCCTTTGTCGCGATTTCGGTCTCCGCGCCAAAACGATCGATGGTCCGGCGCGGGGTTAGAATCGAGGAGGTGGGCTTGACCGCGAAACGCGCGACGACCGGCTGGCCGGTCGAGATCCCGCCGAGGATCCCGCCCGCGTGGTTCGACAAGAACTTGGGCGCGCCGTCGTTGCCGCGGCGGATCTCGTCGGCATTGGCCTCGCCGGAAAGTCCGGCGGCGGCGAAACCATCGCCGATCTCGACACCCTTGACCGCGTTGATCGACATCAGAGCGCTCGCCAATTCCGCGTCGAGCTTGCCATAGAGCGGCGCCCCCAAGCCCGGCGGCACATTCTCGGCCACGATCTCGATGACAGCGCCGATGGAAGATCCGGCCTTGCGAATGGAATCGAGATAGGTTTCGAAAAACGCCGCCGCCTTGGGGTCGGGGCAGAAAAAGGGATTGCGGGCGCACTCGTCCCAATCCCAATTGGCGCGCTCGATTTTGTGCGGACCCATTTGCACGAGCGCGCCGCGGATCAGCACCTTATCGATGATTTTTCGCGCGATCGCTCCGGCGGCCACGCGCATGGCGGTTTCCCGCGCGGAAGAACGGCCGCCGCCGCGATGGTCCCTGATTCCATATTTCTGATCATAGGTAAAGTCGGCATGGCCCGGCCGGTAGGTGTCCTTGAGGGCGTCGTAGTCCTTGGAGCGCTGATCGGTGTTCTCGATCAAAAGCGCGATCGGCGTTCCGGTCGTCACCTGGCGTTGAAAGACGCCGGAGAGGATTTTGACTCGATCGGCCTCTTGCCGCTGGGTTGTGAAGCGCGACGTGCCGGGACGCCGCCGGTCGAGGAAGGCTTGGATGTCGCCTTCTTCGAGCGGGATCAGCGGCGGACAGCCATCGACCACGCAGCCGTACGCGGGACCATGGCTTTCGCCAAAAGTCGTGACCCGGAAGAGATGGCCAAAAGTGTTGTGCGACATGGGCTCAAACGCAAAAGGAGATGGCGCCACTTGTCAACGGCGTCTCTTTTATTGAAGCGGAAGTTTTCGCGAGCCGCGCGGGCTATCCCGGCGATCGACTGAAAATTGTCTATTTGCTGTCTTCGAGCCCGCCAATATGTTTTTGGCTGTAGAGCGGGACGCCGAGTTGTTTAATGAGCTCCAATTGCGTTTCCAAAAAATCGATGTGCTTTTCTTCATCGATTAGCAGCTCGTCATAGAGCTCCTTGGAGACGAGGTCGTGCGCGGAAATGCAATATTCAGCGGCTTCAATATAGAGCGCGCGCGCGGCGGTCTCGGTGGCGAGGTCACAGCGAAGAATTTCCTCCACCGTTTGTCCGATCCGCAGCGGGTCGAGGACCTGGAGGTTAGGGAATCCTTCCAGAAAAAGAATACGAGCGGTGAAGCGATCGGCATGGTGCATTTCCTCGATCGACTCTTCGCGCCATTTCTTCGCCAGATCTTTATAGCCCCAATTATCGAAAATACGATAATGGAGCCAATACTGATTGATGGATGTAAGCTCGCTGCGCAGGCCGCGATTTAGATAGTCGAGGACTCTGTCGTCGCCCTTCATTGTTCCAAACTCCATAACGCGCGCTCATGCCGTCGAAGCCGCGACGACGGCCGCGGGGCAACACCGCCATACTTCATATAGACGGATAAACCGCGCCCGGAAAGAGGGCGCATGGGGCGGCATGGGAAAGGGAGAGCGGATCGGACCCGAGGCGCGAAGACGCGAATTACCTACACCGGGCACAACACGGTAGCATCCGTCTCGCAAGGCTCGCCGGACGAGCCTCCGGTCGCCGTCCCGGCGCTGGCCTCATCGATGATCGTTCGGACGGTGGCGATGCAACGCCCGCAATTTAGACTGCAGCCGAGACATTTGTAGACCTCGAATGGCGTGCGTGGGCATGCCCGGCTGGCCAGGGTCGCTCTTATCTCTGAGTCGGTGAGGCAATTGCAGGAACAAACGATCATCGAGGCTCCAAGCATGTAGCCAAGGGATGGAAAGCGGCTACCTAACGCGTTGTTTAATAATACGCAAGACCAGAATGGCATATTACAATCGTTCCAAATGAGAACGGCGGCTTCTCCTAGATTAGGGTTACTCGAAACAACAATTTGACAGTAAGCAGTAATTTGGCCGCTATCCGCCGCCGTGGCTGCTCCGGTGCGACCATGATACCTTGCCTGTTCGAAACATTTATGGGGTGCCGATGCGACCAAGACATGCGCCTTCCGGCCGCCGATGACGAATCACCTGCTCAAAAAAATCAGCGATGCGATCGAAGGGCGAGAGAGCCGGCTTTTGCTCGAAACCCCAGCTGGCTTCGCCTTAACCTACGCGGGGATCCCTTCAAGGGTGTCATTGACCAGTCTTTAGCGCGGCGGCGAAGCGCAAGATCAAGGAAGCGAGACGGGGCCTCGGCCGGGATCAACGGCCAACGATCCGCGCGATGGCGAAGGCGGCCGCGGCGGCAAGAGAACCGATGATCGCCGTCTGAAGGGCGCTGCGAAGCGGCGCGACGCCGGTCAATTGGCCCTTGACGCCGCCAAAGATAAGTAAGGCAGCAAGGGTCAGCGCGATCGAGACCGGAAGCGCGCGGGAAACCGTCTCCAGCAGGAAATAAGGCGCGAGCGGAATGAGACCGCCGACGACATAGGCGCCGCCGATCGTGAAAGCGCTTTTGAGTGCCCGGCCTGCCTCCGGCTCTTCCAAGCCAAGCTCGAAACGCATCATGAAATCGACCCAGCGGTCCGGATCGCGGGTGAGCGAAGCGGTCACCGTTTCGGTCAGGGCGGGATCGAGGCCCTGTTCGCGCAGAATTTGCCTGACTTCGGCGCGCTCGGTTTCCGGTACTTGTTTGATCTCGGCTTTCTCGCGTTGCAGTTCGGAATTGTAATGTTCGAGATCAGTTTGCGCCGCGAGATAACCGCCAAGACTCATCGCGAGCCCGCCGGCCGCGACCTCGGCGAGGCCTGCGGTTATAATGATCGCCGTCGAGGATACGGCCCCGGAAAGGCCCGCGGCAAGAGCGAAAGGAACGGTTAGCCCATCCGCCATTCCAATGACAATGTCGCGGACCACGGCCGAGGCGGAAAAGTGCTTTTCAATATGCGGCGTGACCGGCATGGGGCACCTGAAGGTCAATCCGGTTGCAAGGAATGCTGCACCGGATGATGCGCCAAAGCCGAAGGCACAGACGGCATCCCGCGGACGGCATTCGCCACAAGATGCCGTCATGCTAAAGGTAAAGGTGGTTTCATTAGGGCGAGATTGTCATGCGGGGGAAAGCAGCGGCTGGGCCGGATGCCCACATCCGGGCAATGTCCCAGCCGCCGTCCATAATCATTAGTTAAGCAGCAACCTTACGGCATTCTGCAGCGCAGGTCTTACATGAGTCGCCGCAGGTCTTGCATTCCGCAATCTTGGGAAACTTCTCGCATTCCGCCTGGCAGTCCTTGCAGACCATCTCGACCGCCTTGGCCAAATGGCCGGCATGCTCTGAGTTGACCGCCGCCAGCGCCGCCAATGCGCCGCAGGGGGCGACGAGCTGGAAGGCCGTATCGGCACAGCCGCCATTTGGGCAAACGCCTGTGACGTCGAACCAGCCGCGGCGACCGTTCCGGCAGCGGCAATGAATTCACGACGGTCCATGGTTTTCTCCTCACCATAATTGGGTTCGAGTCATTGGGTTCGAACCTGCCCCCTTTGAAACGTAGAAAACCACTCTACGTTGCAAACTCGATAAACTTAAACCCGTGACGCAGACTCGCCAAGTTCTATTGCGGCGGCATGGTGATTCCGAGAATGGCCGACGCGCCGAGAACAAGCGCCGCGAGTACGACGTCAAGAGCCAAACTGTAGCGAAGTTTGGTGATTTGCGTCATGCCCTTGAGCGGCGCGGCGCGCAGCCTCGGCGTCAAAACGAAACGGTTCAAATAAGCCAGTGCGAGCATGGCGGCGACGATTGCCACCTTCTTGAGCAGCACATCGCCGTAATCGCTGCCGAAGAGCTTGCCGAAGGATCCGGCGACACGAAGGCCAGCGTTGGCAACGCCGCTCAAGACGACCAAGGTGACCGCCACCATCGCCATCAAGGAGAAACGGGAGCAAATATCGAGAGTGCACGCGCGTGCTTCTTCCGAAAGCCCGAAGAGGCGTTGCTCGATGAGCGCGAAAAGAAGCGCTGGAAGCCCGCCCGCCCAGGCCGCCGCGGCAATAGTATGGATAGCATAGACCGTGATCACAATGGCTCGATAAAGCCCAGCGCCTTCAGCAGCATGGCCGAACCAGGCCTGGGTAATCAAAAGCGCGGCGCTGACCGGAACGAGAGCGGTAAACCGCCAGCGATTGTGCCACGGCAGGAAGGCGAGCACGACACCGATCGCGAGCAGCGCGAGACGCAATATCGACATCGCGCCAAACGGCGTCTCGAAAAAGAAAAGGCGCAGATCTTCGGGATCTATGACGCTGCCAAAGTCCTTTGTCATATTGACCAAAATCAACGCGAGCCAGGCGACGCCGGAAATCGCTGCTACCGGCGCGGCGATGCGGACCAAGATGTTTGTCGCGCCAAGGGTTCGCGGCAGTCCGCCAGGACCCGCCGAGGCTCGCGCGGTTCCCACGTACATCCAAAAGAACGAGGAGCCAAACAGCACGAACACCGATGCGAAATGGATCCAGCGTGCGATGACGATGGGTAAGTAAACCATCAACATTGTCGGCAATCCCTTTTAGCCGCCGATCGTTCATGTTCTCGTAAACGCCGGAACATAGCGGCCAGGCTTCCACCGCGCATTGCGGGGCGGACGCCCGGCCGCCTTTTGCTCTTCGAAGCCGGACGCTCGCCTCGGCTTTATGAGACCGTGAAGGTGAACGTGCCTTGGGTCGTATGCGTGTCGACCGAGACCACCTGCCAGGTCACCGAGTAAGTGCCGGCTCCGAGCGCGCGTCCGAGACGGATGATCAGAGTCTGCTGGTCGGAGGGATCGTTGACCGGCTTGCCGGTCGGTATCTGAGCCCCAGCGGCACTTACGACATGCACATGTGAAAAGGCCATGACCACGCCTTGGGTATAATAGAGTCGGAGCTCGCGCACCGGGCCGCTCACCGTCATTCCGACACCGGGGACGGCATGATCGAGAAACGCATGCGCGAGCGCCGTGTTCGTGGTGAGCAGCGCGACCATGGCTGCCGCAAGGAGAAGCTTTAGGAAACGTTGCATGTTGGTTTCCTCAGTAGAGCCCAGCGGGCCGGGGCTGGGAACCGCCAAAAAGTGGCTTTCCAAGCGAGTCGGGGAACATATCGTCGAGGAAGAAATCCAGGATCGCCACCGCGCCGACATGCTTGCCGCTCGCGCGATTAATTGGAATGAGCGCCTCGGCGCCGAGTTCAAACGACACTGGCCCAAGTCTGCCGATATAAAAAACCCCCGGCTGCACCGTGCCGGTGACTTCGTGCGTTCCTGGGACTGAGTCGATGACAGAGGGGCCAATATTCGACACCGGCATCGAGAAAACGGCTTCGACAGTCGGGATAAGTTGCCTGAAGAACGGCGGGACCTCGTGCACGAAGGCGTTCATATAGAGCAAGCTGTATTGCAGCGTCACGCCATAGGTCAGAACCGTTGGCCTGTGGTCGATCAAGACCAGGCCGGTGTCAGGGTCAATGCCCGTGACGTCGATCGGGTGACTTGACCATGTGTAGTCGATTTCGCCCGTGACCGCGAAGGGACGCAGCCATTCAGCCTCCAAATCGCCGAAGCCCTTGCCGAAGAAGCCTTTCGCCGTGAACGACGAAAACGCATCGGCGCCGACGCTTGCATTGCCAGTATGGCCCCATTCGACGCTGCCAGCGACCGAAACGATGAATTCGTGCTCGGCATTCTGGTAGGGAACGTATTTCAGCTGCGTTTGAACATTCTGCCATCCGTTCAGCGTGCCGATCGTCCCATCCGGCTTCACAGTGTTGACGAGATGGGTGAACGCGCTTCCGACCGAAAACGACAGATCCGGCGTGATCGTCTTTTGGTATGCGATCTTAAAGTCGTACTCGAGAGAGTCATCCGGATTTGCCAAATAGGCGAAAGTGGGGAGACCCAATTCGTCGTTGACGCCGGGATCGTCGATTCCGATCGTGGCGGGGAAAACACGGTTGCCGACGATCGTGTGTGAGAGCGCCGGGCCGATGCCGGCGAGAGCGGCCGCGGCGGCGAATGCGCCGGCGCAAGCCATCGAAGCTTTGTGCGACATGTTGAATCCTCGATCTGAAAGTGTGAGATGTTTCGGGAACCTTCTAGCTCATGCTTCATCTATGAGGCTTGAAGGCCGAATCCGGCTCGTACCCGTCGCCAGCATCGCCCGGGAAAGGCTGGATGGCCTCCACGCACCCGAAGGCGTCCGGCGGAACGAGGCTGCCTGCGAAACTGCAAACGAAATAGGTATTGATCGTCGCGGTTCTCGCGGCGAGCGCGCGCGGGGTTTTGTCCCCGGGCATGAAAAACTGTTGGGACCAGCATGGACCTTGCCATAGACATGGTAACCGTAGGCGCCACCTGTCGTGGCGTTGCCCGGATGGGTCGGCCGGGACCAGCTATTGTAGGTCCCAGGATTGCGAAATCCCTCCGTCAGAGGCGACCCATCGGTAATCGTCAGTGTCGCCTCGATTCCAGTGGGAGCGATACTGCCATGTGGCCCGGTGGGGCGCACGGCTTTCTTAAGATAGAGTGCGTCGACCTTTAAAGTGACCGTATCGGGGTCTTTCGCGGCCATCGTTCCATCGGCATCGATAGGCTGGCCGATGGAAACGCTCTTATTGGGAGCCGGACAGGCGCCGTCAAAGGTGCTGAGAATGACATCGACGGCATTGAAGCTGTCTTCGAATGCCGGCTCGACGTGGAACCCGACAAGTAGACTGATCTTGCCGTGGTCAGCGGGCAAAATGCGCAATTCGTGGGCGAATGCCGGGGCAATCGAGCAGATGCCGGCGAGACTGGCCACGGCGGCGAATGCGCCGGCGCAAGCCGGGGAAGCTCTATAAGACATGATGAATCCTCGATCTGAGAGAGATAACCGCGGTCAACCGCCGGATGGCGGTGCAGGGTGGTTGCTCGTCAGTCAGATCGAGAGGGGAGGCTCGCGGGGCTGCCCGGCAAATACCGCAAACCGTGTAGGTGTGCCGAGGAACGTGGGCGGCGCGACGGTTGTGGAAAGCGGCGGCGCATAGGCTGCCCGCGCCGCCTCTTGGGCATCCATAATTGGGAAAGGCAAGCAAGGAAAACGAGGCAACAGCGGGTAGCCCGCATCCAGCCTCTCGCCGAGCGTCGCGACAAATGCCGGGTATATCGAAGGCCGGCCGCACGCACTCGGTGCACCTTTGGAACGACAGTTAACGCTTTATATTTTTCAATGTGCGAGACTTTCCCGCATGGAGTCAAGCAGTAATCATTAATGGTTCTGGTCGGGCCCAGCGCGACGCCGCGTTTGTTGGGAACCGTGACTTTTGCGCAACAAGGCAAAGGCGGCGCGCCCTCACTGTCGGTGAAGCGCGTTCCCGAACCGCGCCAAAAGGTGCTAACCGGGGCGCCTCGACTTCGCCGCAAGCGGTTGCCAGATGCAAGCAGTTAGCTTTAGAACCTGATTGTGCCGGTAGTCATTATTGAGGCGGAACGCGAAAGATGGATTTGCCGGACGGCCCAGAATTTTCGAGCCAGCGCTTGGGCGACACGGTGACGCTCGACCTTGGCGGGCATTGGACGGTGAAGGCGTCGGCCGCGATCGAAGCCCGGGCGGACGCTCTTTTGGCGGAAAGCGACGGAGCGCGGCGGGTCGTTTTCGATCTTGGCCGGGTCGCGCGGCTCGATACGGCGGGGGCTTGGCTCATCGACCGGGCGCGCCAGAGGCTCGATGCCAAGGGTGTCGATGCAAAGCTCGAATCGGTCCGGCCGGAATATGAAATCCTGCTCCGCGAAGCCATGTACCGGGCTCTTCCCGTGCCTAAGCCGCCAAGCGGCTCACATATCGTCCGTCTTCTCGCCGATATTGGCGAGAGCGTGGTCTCCGCGGGAGCCGATCTTTACGCGGGGGTCGGCTTTCTCGGCGAAGTCGTCGCGGCGATTGGAAAAGGTCTGGCGAGCCCGTCGCATTTTCGCGGAACCTCCCTGGTTGTCCATATGGAAAGCATTGCCCTTCGCGGCGTCCCGATCATTGCCCTTATTAATTTTCTGGCTGGCGCGATCATCACGCAACAGGGTATTTTTCAGTTGCGGCGGTTCGGCGCGACGATTTTCGCCGTCAATCTCATCGGCATTTTGATCCTGCGCGAACTCGGCGTCTTGTTGACCGCGATCATGGTAGCCGGGCGTTCTGGCTCGGCGATCACCGCCGAACTCGGCTCGATGAA
>QHBR01000135.1 GCA_003244015.1 Hyphomicrobiales bacterium
CGCCGTGAAGCCGCCCGGCGTCGCGAGGACCGCATCCACGATGGCGATGCGCGGCTTCGTGACGCGGTACCCCTCGTCCCGCAGCAGGCGAATAATTTCCTCCCGATCCGCCGTGCCAGTATCGAGGTTGATACTCATCACGCGCTCCTTCTCGCCGTGGTCGCATCGGCGATGGTGTTCGTCAAGTGTATCACTCCGTCCGATTAACGAATGATTATTGGTGGCGGCGGGCTTTAGCCTGCCGAACGTTGCTGCGGCAGGCTAAAGCCCGCCACCACTGGGGAAATAGTGCTAATCGCGCTGGAAACGGACAATCTCGCCGGTGACACCCGCATCCGTGACGTGCAGGAGGCCATACGAGAAGGATGGCTCCTTGCGGCGGTCGGTTGGGGAACCGGGATTGAACAGCAGCACGCCCTCCACCTGCTCATTCATCGGCTCGTGGCTGTGCCCGAAGATGATGCAGGCGACATCGTGAAACGAGCGGCGCGCGCGCTCCGCCGTCGTCCTGCCGATCCCGCCGTCTCCATGCACGATGTCAATTCGCCACGGCCCGACTTCCACGATCCGCTGCGTGGGTAGCCGCATCCGCACGTCCAGTGATTCCATATTGCCGCGCACCGCAAGCACTGGCGGTCCGAGCCGCCGGATGCGCTCCAATGCGTCGAGCGTCGTCAGATCGCCCGCGTGAAGGATGAGATCCACCGCGCGCATCGCGTGCGCGACCAGATAGGGCAATTCCTGCCCACGCGAGGGCATGTGGGTATCGGCGAGAACGCCGATCGTGAGCGGCGGCGTCCAGATGCGATCCTCTGCCGGCGGTGGCGGCGGCAGGGGCGGGAATTGCGAGTTGTCCGCGCCCGTCCGCAGATTTATCCGCCCCGGTATCGGCGGGCGGTACGAGCCAGGCCGTTCCGGCCGATCAGGGGGATCCGATTCGTTCAACCACGCCTCCCACGATGAGGACTGAGGACTGAGGACTGAGCCATCACTCTTCACGCTGCCGGATAATACCACGACTGCATGGTATACTGACCGTTCGGCAGCCACGCCTGCCGATCCTTTGTGCGAGGACACCGAAGCTTGTAGAGACTGATACTCAGTCCTCAGTCCTCAGTCCTCAGTCCTGAACCGACGAAGGGAGCGATCCATGGCATCCGCATCGTCCTTCGATATTGTCTCGAAGTTCGACCGGCAGGAATTGAAGAACGCGGTGGATCAGGCGCAGCGCGAGATGTTGACGCGCTACGATCTGAAAGACACCAAGAGCGAGATCGAACTCGACGACAAAGCGATTACGATCACCGCACCATCGGACTATGTCATTTCGACGATCCGCGATTTGCTGGAAAGCAAGGTGCTGCGGCGGCAATTGTCGCTCAAAATCCTCGACCCCGGCAAGATCGAAGAAATTTCCGGTGGTCGCGCGAAGCAGGTGATCACCCTCAAAGAAGGCTTGCCGGAAGACCTCGCCAAGAAGATGACGAAGACAATCCGCGACGAGTTCAAGAAGGTCCAGCCACAAATCCAGGGCGACGCCATCCGCGTCCAGGCAAAGGCCCGCGATGACCTCCAGGGCGTCATCCAATACTTCCGCACCCACGAGGACGACTATCCCGTCGCCCTCCAATTCGTCAACTATCGGTAGGGAATTTTTTGAACCACCAAGTCACCAAGGACACGGAGGACGCCAAGAAAATACCATCGTGTTCTTTGTGTCCTTGGTGTTCTTGGTGTCTTGGTGGTTCACTCCCCTCTGTTTTACAGCAGCCTCTTATCTCGACTTTCCCCAATCAGGCGACGTAGCAGAGCGTCTCGGTGAAGCGTTCGATGAGGGCACGGGGGACTTTTACCATCTCCGCGTCCGCACCGGACATGCGAAAAGTCGCGTGTGCCCAGATCTCCCGTCGGACCAGCGCTAATGCGTCTGCGAAGGTCGGTGCTCGTTTCCGATACCACGCCGCCTGTCGGATGACGCCGGGATGCTCGCGCAGGTGTGGATGCGCGAGCAGTGTTACGAGGGAGAAAAGACCGAGCAACACGGGTGTCGTGCGAGCGATAGCGAGGGGTGACCACTGACGTTGGGTCTCGACGCCAAGGTGTCGCCGTACTTCCTCAAACGTCGTCTCGATCTGCCACCGCCGCACGAACCAGGCGATGATCTGCTCCGGTGGGACGGTCAGATCGGTGCAGAGCAGGGCTTGGGTCGTGAAACGCTCCTGCGGATCGCGGATCAGCACCCAGCGGATCGGCACCGATGGTAATCCGGTGTGATACCAGAGCGCCGTCTCTGAGACGATTTCGACCGTGCGCTCCCGTTGCCCGTACCAATGCGTCACCGCGAGGGGCGTCCAGTTGGTGACCGGGTCCGCCGCCCGCGCTACGAGCGTCGGCAAACGCGCGCCTTTCTTGCGCGGTCGGCCATTCTGGTGCGGTTGGCGAGGCGGCGCCGGTTCGTAGAGCGCGGCATCAAGGCGCAAGCGGGTGACGACGGTGATCGGCACGGGCAAGGCGATGCACCGCGCCAGCAGGCGAAGGGCGGCATACCCACTGTCGGCGACGGCGACGATTGCGCGCTCAGGCCACCAGCGGCGGACAACGAGCAGCAGTTGCCATCCCCAATCGGTCAGCGCTTTGTGCCGTTTGCCCGCTGCAAGATTGGCGCGTTCCGACGGGGCGAGGGCGGTCAGGAAGGGCAAGGCCCAGACCCGGTTTGCCCACGGGATCGGGGCAAGCAGCATCAACGAGACCCAGCGCAGTCCGGTCGCTTTGACGAAATGGCTGTGGCTGGAACGCACCGCATCGCGGTAGACCCCTTTGGCGGCGATCTTCGCCCCCGTGCGCCGTTCCAGCGTCTCATCGACGCCGATCACGAGCGGGCCATCGGGAAGGAACGCCGCGACCAACAAGCGCAGCAGCACCCGGCTGGCGGCGAGCGATGACCACGCCGCCCGATTGAGGACGCGATGGTAGCGCTGGAAATGGGGGGTCTGGCCCAAACCCATCACGCGCAAGGCAGCGGTGACGGTGCGCTGCGCGGGGGCGAGGATTGCTCCGGCAAGCAGCACCTGGACATGGAGCCAGACCCGTTTGGAAAAGAGTGGAACGAAGGGGCGCAGCAGCAGTATC